>RPPU01000808.1 GCA_003819975.1 Desulfobacteraceae bacterium | reverse complement strand
TTGATATCGATCTGGTCAAACGGCAAGACGCGGACAACCCGGTTTATTATGTCCAATATGCGCATGCCCGGATTTGCAGCATCTTCCGCAAAGCCGAAGAGGAAGGCTTGGGCATGACCGTACAAACTAAACCTGTGCTGGCGCGTTTGGAACTGGAAGATGAAAAAACCTTGATTCGTTTTTTGGCCGATTTTCCGGTTTTGCTGGAATCCATTGCCTTGAATTCTGAACCGCACCGGCTCACATACTATTTGACCGAATTGGCGGCCATGTTCCATCGCTATTTCAATTTGGGCAACAAGGATCCGCGGGCACGCATTATCACGGCCGACAAAGAATTGAGCCTGGCCCGGCTCAGCCTGGCTGAGGCGGTCCGGGTCGTACTCCATAACGGATTGACCCTCTTGGGTTCCAACGCGCCGGAACGGATGTGACCCGGATTTTTTTGATCTCAAAATTTTTTCGATATGGTTAAGCTAAGTTACTATGGCAAAAAAAAGCGACAATAAATATCGTTTTGAATTAAGCATTTATTCCATTATTTTTGGAATTTTTGCTTTTTTGTTTTCGTTAGGCGCGATTTTCACTGTGGGGATCATGTACGGCAAAAAACAAATTTCGGGATCCATTCCGATTATATCCAATCTGAAAAAACCGACGGAACCAGCGATACCTCCGGTAGCCCAGAACACCCCGCCGCCGGAACCGGTTAAGCCGCCGCCCAAAACGGAAGAACCGCCGCCCAAGCTGGAATTTTTTAACGTATTGGATAATAAAAAAGAGAGTCCCAAGAAAAAGCCGGAACCGCCGGCAATTGAAGAAACCGTTTCTCCGGCCGGCGGCAATAAAATAAAATTCGAGCCATTGCAAAAGGAGCAATCACCGCCTGCGGAGCCGAAGACCGCCCATGCTCCCATTCCCCATAAAGAGACGAATGCCAAGACCGGTTCCCTTCAGTTTACCGTGCAGCTCGCTTCGCTGGAAAGCAAAGAGAAGGCAGAGAAAATGGTTCAGGGCCTGAAGGCCCACAGCCATGCCGCTTATTTTTACGAAGTTAAAATCCAGGGCAAGGTTTATTACCGGGTGCGGTGCGGCCGCTTTAACAGCCGGGAAGAGGCCAGTATTTATGCCGTGAAATTATCGAGTGAAGAGAACCTGCAAGGGTTTGTCACCAAGATCGAATAAGTAAAGGTTTTTTGATTCCGAGAAACATCGAATCGAAAAACCTTGAAAGAGAGTCCTTATGATCAGAAAAGCCACGGTCAAGGATGTGGCGCAGATTCACAAACTGTTAAATCATTTCGCCAATCAGGGGCTGTTGCTGGCGCGACCCTTGAGTGAACTGTACGACCATGTCCGCGATTTTTTTGTGATAGAACAAAACGGCGACGGCCCCGCTATTCTTGGAGCCTGCGCGCTGGGCATTTGCTGGGAGGATCTGGCCGAGATTAAATCTCTGGCGGTTTGGGAAGACGTCCGGCATCAAAAATGGGGGTCGCAGCTTGTCCGGACTTGCCTGGCGGAAGCCCGTCATTTAGGACTCAAAAGGGTTTTTGTTTTGACTTATGCTCAACTTTTTTTTCAGAAACTGGGTTTTCAGGAAGTCGAAAAGAACGTTTTGCCCCATAAAATCTGGACCGATTGCATCAAATGTCCTAAATTCCCGGATTGTGACGAAACCGCCATGGTCCTGGATCTTTAAGGGAACGGTCATTAAAATCGATGGACATGGTTTTATTAATTTTTTGAAGAGGTCCGTATGTTCGGTATCGGTTGGCTGGAGATGATCTTGATTTTTGTCGTGGCTTTGATCGCTGTCGGGCCTAAAAAACTTCCCGAATTGGCGAAAACTCTGGGCAAAGCCATGGGGGAATTGCGCAAAGCCGGCCAGGAACTCAAGGACAACATTGGCCTTGATGATGAAATCAATCAGGTCCGCCGGGACGCCGCCGATGCGATTAGCGGCCTTCAGCATACGGGGGGGCCGGATTCGGAAAAAGAAATG
>RPPU01000807.1 GCA_003819975.1 Desulfobacteraceae bacterium | reverse complement strand
TCTTCACGACGATATCTCCATTTCAATATAGGGCCTCATCATATTGTAGACTCCGCGCAGTTTGGCCATTTTGCGAATGTCATCAAGGGTTGCTTTTTTGCCTCGAATCGCTTCACGCAGGGCTTCCATGGCAATATCGAGTCCTGTTTTATTGCGGAAACGAAACAGATCGGCCACGGTTTTGGCCACGCTGTAGACTTTGATCTTGGATCCCGCAATGACATGTTCTTCAATACCCTGAGAATACGCCGTACCCACAAAGCGAACAATCCTGAGCCGGGGGTAGGTCATCTTGGGTGCGCGTGTCGTGCCTTCAATCGCGCACCATATTTCGTGGGGAAGCTGGGTGGTGATATTATGAAACTGCAGGGCAGAAAGCAGGCATATGACCGCATTTGGGCAACGAATGGCCAGTTCGACGTAACTCTGGTTGGGCAGAACCGGCGCGCCGGAGACCTGATAAAGGCCTCTTGCCAAGCGTTCAATTTTCCCGGCTTTAAAGAGCGCGGCTATTTCCATTCTTGTAAAACCTCTTTCGACCGCGTCCCGGGAACGGCAGATTTTTGCTTGCTTGATAAAAAGAAGCAGCTCTTGTGTTTTAGTCATAATACATTATGTATAATCCTATTTGATATGATTCGTCAAATTGTACCAACTACTTCAGCCTTTATGAGGGCTGAAGTGTTTTAGAAACCCTTTATTCATTTGTTGTAATAAAGCTTCGGAAATCTTGGGGCTTTATTTATTTTTTTGCAAAAGGATTACTCTGAGTGGTCAATACGCGGAATCTCGTGAAAGACACCCGTAGCGTCCGTCCCGCCCTCGGTCACCGAGTAATGGAGATGGGGATGGAGGCGCTTGAACTTGAAGAAAATCCGAAGCATCTTCGGGAGAATGGAAACGGCCGGGGACGGGCGATCGAGGGCCATTCGAACAAAGGCAGGAGGCGGACGCGGTTAAACAAGGAGAAGTTGGTCGATTAAATGACGTCAAGCCGAACGCGCGCCGGCGTCGATCCACGATCGGCAAACCAGCAGACACCCTCCGAGACCATATCGAGAACGACGGCGAAAAGGCCTGGGCATGAAGGAGCCGGGAGCTGAATCTTTATTTTCTCCCGGGCGCCCCAAGTTAAATCCCCGGACAAATCCGCCCGCCCATAGTCGTATTCCAGCATCCGGCCGGATTCATCGAGAAGATGCGCGCCCAGACGGACG
The DNA here is from genome assembly GCA_003819975.1 of Desulfobacteraceae bacterium. The sequence goes on along the minus strand of RPPU01000807.1, from coordinate 801 downwards.
GCGCCCCGATCTCGGCGCATCTCTTTGAGCCAGACCGTTTCAGCTTCATTGCGGACGTCCATCTCAAGGTTGAAGCTCTCTCCGGCCCGGACTGTGACCTGATCGACGGCCGGGCGGATTCGGGCCGCCAAGGTTCGAGGATTCCAGACGACGCTCCGAGACGGACCCTTCGGCCTGAGCATGACCCAGACCCGGTTCAGCAAAGGCCAAACGGCCTTGGGGAGTAAGGAGCAAAAATCGGACAGCTATCCAGAAGTATTCAGGTGCTATCTATTGTTATTTGATATCCAGGCGGGAAAGAACCCCAGACAGTTGCTGCCGGATTTCTCTTAAAACTTCCGGGAAATTGTTCATGGGAATGGAGAGGTTGGAGCGATTGACAAAGGCATTCCATTGCTTTGTTTTGCGCTTGTCCAACGAAAATTCTTCGGTTAAGGCAACCGGCATTTCATCCGGTAAAGCATTGTTCCGGGCATTGAATGTAGCGCGAATGGCTTTCTCAAGTATATTCAAATCAAATTTCATGGAGCGGAACATGACGCATATATCGTAAAAATCTTTCATGCGGCTGTTTTCCATTCCCAGCACGACCATGGCCATAAATTTTTCGGACATAGCCGTATACTTCGGATAAGCCATGATAACCGGGGCCGGCAATTCCAGCAGAGTCGGGAACGTTATCTTTTCCGCTTTGGGCGTGACGGCATCGCCGAATCCGATATCTACCTGTAAATCGATACGCACCTGGCCCAGCATGGCCCGAAGATTTATGCGGATGCCAGGATAATCCTGTTGCTCCTG
>RPPU01000806.1 GCA_003819975.1 Desulfobacteraceae bacterium | reverse complement strand
CTTCTTTTCCGAAAGCGGCGATCAGCCCGGGCAAGCCGCCGAAATACCGGTAGATCAAAACTTTGTCGACGCCGGCCTCTTTGGCCACGGCGTTTACACCCACAGCTTGAAAACCATCCCGCGCCAACAGACTGCCGACTGCGTTAATCAGGGCGCGGCGGGTCTGTTCGCTGTCGCGCGTTTTCGGTTTTTTCGGGCGCGGCATAAGCTCTCCTCCGATTTAAAAGGATATATATCACCATGTGGTGACACTGTCAAGAACTTTAACGTTTTCCAAGAGAGCCTCGGAAGGGCGGACTGCAACAATCAGTGAAAATCGGTTTTTCGCTTGCCAATAGTCTTTCATGAAGATATATTGGAGCCGGTGATTACCACTGCTCCTGCCGAAGCCGCGGTTTCTGCATGGCCGGGCAGTGCGCGTGCCCTCTGGGCAGGGCGTATGCTGGCAGATCGGTCCGTGTCACCCACCTACTGCAAAATCGGAGGTTCGATTCCTCCATACTCCGCAAGGGGTATTAGTTCAGGGGTAGAACATTGCACTCAACTGAGGATTGAGGTTTCAAAAAGCCGACCGCTTTTAAAACAGGTCAGAGGCGAAACGGTTTTCGCGTTGGTTGGCCGGGTTTCCGGTCGACAGACGCACCGCAGGCCGGGTTTTGCAGTTCCGCGGATACCGGGTCAGAGCCGCTTGTGTCATCCGACCGGCCGTAATCGCGGGTTATATCTTGCGAGGAGACGGGCCGGACCATGCAATCGGCTGATGATCCTGAAGCGGAGCTCCGCTTGACTTCCGGATAGACCGTTTCGCTTTCTTAAAAAAATTAGGTTTTAAGCGATATAAAAAGCTTTATAATCTGAAGTATTTTAAAAACAAATAAGATGAGCAACAGAATAGAAATTATTCGGGCGGCGCGGAAACTCACAAACCTGGACCTGGCGGCTTGCAAGCAAGCCGTGGACCAGGCCGGCGGCGATCTTGAGACGGCCTTACGGATTTTGCAAAGTCCAGGCTCTTTTCAAGCCATGCCCGGGCAACGATTCAAAACGACCGGAACGGATGTTCCGCCGTCACTTCCCCAGGAGGGTAGATCCATGCGCGTGTTTATTAGTCAGGAAGAGCGGGCTTTGCTTTACCGGCGCGGAGACTATGTCCGTCTTTTAAAACCGGGCAGGCATTTTATCATACCCTTTTTAAAATATCAGGTGGAACGCCATAACCTGAATCAGGCTTTCAGACCGCCGCAACATCCGGCGATCTATTTGCGCGATCCGGACTTGGAAAAAGAGCTGCTGGTGATGGATATTCCGGATCATCAAATCGCCCTGCATTTTGAAGACGGCCATTTTATTGAAGTCTTGCAATCAGGACGGCATCTTTTCTGGAAAGCGCTCAAGCAACACGCATTCAAAGCGGCTGATTTGACCCGGCCGGAAATTCAAGGCGACCTGGACCCGGCTTTATTGAACCAGGAGCGCTTGACGGCGTATTTATCCGTTCATACGGTGGAGCCGCATGAACAGGGTTTGTTGTTTTATAACGAAGAATTCCAGAGGATATTAAGCCCGGGCCGGTATTATTTTTGGAAGGGAAGCACGGCCGTGCGCGTGTTGAAGGCGGACATGCGCGTGCAGGTGCTGGACATGACCGGCCAGGAAATCATGACCCGCGACAAGGTCGCGATCCGCATCAATTTCATCTGTCAGTATCAAATCACCCATCCCCGAACGGCCTTGGTGCAGCTCAAGGCTTATGAAGAACAGGTCTATATTCTGATGCAGTTGATTTTGCGGGAATACGTGGGCACCCTGACCCTGGACGAGCTATTGGAAAAGAAAGAGGAGATCGGCGGGTTCGTGCTGGAAAAGATCCGCGAGAAGAGCGAAAGCCTGGGATTGCAGTTCATTTATGCCGGGGTCAAGGATATCATCCTGCCCGGTGAAATCCGCGCCATTCTGAACAAGGTTATCGAGGCCGAAAAGAACGCACTGGCCAACATCATCACGCGGCGGGAAGAGACCG
>RPPU01000805.1 GCA_003819975.1 Desulfobacteraceae bacterium | reverse complement strand
TTTTTTCTAACAGGAAAAAATCCCGTGAAACTTGGGATTAAGGGGGATTAATCCCGTGAAACTTGGGATTAAGGGGGATTAATCCCGTGAAACTTGGGATTAAGGGGGATTAATCCCGTGAAGCATGGGATTAAGGGGGATTAATCCCGTGAAGCATGGGATTAAGGGGGATTAATCCCTGTCTAAAATGCTTTATATTCAAGCCCCCGGATAAGGTCCTGGTTGCGCAAGGGCTCCTGCCGGGTCGCTAAAAATGATACGATATTAGGGGGGGACCATTTTAACGTCACACGTTAAAATGGCCCTTAGCCTATAGACTCCCTTTGCGTATAGTTTTGTCCGTGGCCATCCGCGGATGTCTGCGGTAAAATATGTTTAAAAAGCGGCGTCAAGGCGGCGTGACAAGGGCAGAAGGATGGACAAAAAAACAGGAAACTATAAACCAGAAACCAGAAACCAGAAACTTCGGTACCTTAAGCTTCCAAGTCAGCCAGCCAGTTACCGGCACGCAAGATCTGAATATTGTTCTGAAATTCTTCCTGGTGCAGATGATGCACCAATTGAACGGCTTGAGCTTGAGGTAATTGCGCCAAAAAATAGAATAAGGATTTAGACGGTTTATTGTCCGTCAGCTTTACCTCGATTAATTTTTCCGGAGCGCTGTCGCGCGTGATGACGAAATCGACTTCTTTACCATCTTTGGTCTTAAGGTAATTCAATTCCAGTTCCTGGCCGTGGACATCATGCCTATACTGCACGTGTTTAAGTAAGCCATTCGCGCAGGTGTTTTCAAGGCGCAAGCCTTCATCGCCCTTTACAAAGCCGCTGTCATAGAAATAGATTTTGGGTTCGCGCATAATCGAGCGGGCGATGTTCTTATGGAAAGGCTTAACAAGGAAAATGATGTAAAGGCTTTCGAGGATGGAGACGTATTTTTTAACCGTATTCGGCGCCATTTGCAGGTCTTCCGCTAAAGACCGGTAAGAAAGCGGCGACCCGACTCTAAGTCGTAAGAGTTCCAAAAGATGGCGCATGGCTTTGATTTCATGAATGCGACTGAACTCCAGGATATCTTCACGGATTAAGTCGGTATAATACTGGTTTCGCCAGCGCGCGGCTTCTTCTTCGGAATCCGACAAAAAGGGCTCGGGAAAACCGCCGAGGCGCAACAATTTTTCCAGGGCGTCAAAAGGCGGCAGAACCTCCCGCAGTTCTTTTACCGATAGCGGATAGAGTTTTAGGTGAAGGTATCTTCCGGCCAGGGACTCGCCGGTTTGGCGAAAGGTTTCAAGCCGTGAACTTCCGGTCACCAGGATGGATTGGCCCGCCGGACGGGAATCGTATGTTCCTTTTAAAAAGTTCTTCCATTTTTTCATTTTATGGATTTCATCGAAAACCAGCAGATCGGTGTCCAGGCGCCAGGATCGTTTTCGAATGATCTTGCGATCGGTTTCATTATCGTGATTTAGATACTGGGGGTTCCGGAATTCCCGCATGATTTCTTTGGATAAATAGGTTTTTCCGACTTGGCGCGGGCCGGTAATAAATACCATTTTCTTTTGCAAATCTTTGATTATTTGATCATACAGATAACGTTTCATGCCGACTTTATAGCAAAAGTTTGCGCAAAAGTCACGACTTTTGTTCAAAACTTTGCACATTGGTCGGAAAATTTTCATATTTGATGTTAGGGCCTGTTATTGGATCGAACCGGAATTAACCACGACCTGACCGTCAAGCCGGTTTTCCGGCAGGCTTTTAGCCGGAATCCAAGAGAAGAATATTTTACCGCAGACCGAAGCCGGACAAAAGGCGGACAAGATAGATGTTTGGGTTACCTAAATGATAGCCGATCATTAAACGTAGGGGCGAACGGCGTTCGCCCAAATAGGCATGATGGCTATTCATCGCGCAGGTCATGAGGCGAATAAAAAATAAATCGCTTTGCCACGCGAGGGCTCCTGCCCTGGCCACGCGAGGGCTCCTGCCCTGGCCACGCGAGGGCTCCTGCCCTGGCCAC
>RPPU01000804.1 GCA_003819975.1 Desulfobacteraceae bacterium | reverse complement strand
TCCGTATTTTTTAAGGTGCTTCCAACGCTTTTTTGCGCTTTCCCTTGCGCATTTGCTTCTTTCTTCGCTGTAAAAACTCCAAGGTTGCCATTGCTCCCAATCGTGCATCTCAAGCGTTCCGTCGGGCATTTTATCAATCAATGCTAATCGCAATGCCAACGGCATAAAGTTGGCATCCGTGGTGCCTGCGGCCCGCATCACAGCCACCTCGTCAAGCCCCGAAAACACGCCCTTCGGCCTGTACTTCCCGCAGAACACGATAAGGCGAATGTGAGACAGAACTGCCGAGTCGCCGCCGAGGAGGGCGAGTTCAACAATTTTAGGGTGATCAAAATATCCAAGGGAAAGGCGGATGTCGGAGATCATAATTCATCTCCAATCATAGTAGCGTCGTAAACTGGAAAGTTATCTTGGTCCCGCCTTGGGGACGCAGAGGAAAGGCAATCTATCAGTTCGGGTGAAATTAAAATCCCGCGTTTGTTTTGGAGTATCAGTTCTTTTTTTTCCAGCACTTCCCTATTCCCATTGACAAAAACGCCGATCGCCATCCATCTAAGCATCAATTCTAAATACTCGTTATCAGACAACCCAAGGCCGGCCACATAATGCCCAACCTGATTTAGCGGTTGATACATATTCAGCTTGAATCTCATTTTCCCATAGACAATCGTTGGCGTCTTTGTATCCCAGTCGTCCTTCGGGATCGCGCTCATCTTTGTCGCAAAGTCAAATATTTTTTTGATCCATTCCGGTCTAATTACCACTTCGCCGCGCTCCATAACTACCCCCTCACAAAAAAAGCGTTGCCATGGCCTATTTCCCTTCGGGTTCAACCACCGCCTTCCCATTTTCATAAATAGCCTCAATTCGGCACGTTGGCAGTGTACCGTGAGAACTCGCGCACAATACACTCCTTTCAATCACGTCGTTCTTGTATCCACGATATTTACAGCAAATGTCGGCCGCCAATGGCAACCAAAAGGAAAATTGGAAAGACCAATCGCCGTCGTGTGCGCCTGCATCTATGAGGGCTGCAAGCGTCTCCGCTAATTCTCCCATGAAAGAGCGCTCGTCAACTGCATCCGTTAAAATTGCCATATCATCGCCATCTTTGAAAAGTTTTAACATTGCATCCTCCTTAAAGAAGCTCCCCGTCTTGTGCCTGAACCGGCGAAGGTATCGGCATAGAGGACGGGGAGCAATATGATATTGTGATTTCGCCGGTTCATAAAAACATTATACCCCGCAGTCCAGTACTGTCAACACCCTATTTTTCATAAATCTCCTGTATTGGCATCTTTCCAAATATCGCCGCCCGCTCCATCCGTTTGGCAATCGTGAGCAGATAGAGCGGCGCATTGGTCGTGGACGTGTGGTTCTTCTCGCCGATAGAATGCCATTCCGCGTCCTGACCCGATTTGCAGACGGCTTGGAAAACCATCTTGAATCCGTTATCTGGCGCAAAGACCTTGGAATATGCTTCCGGACCAAATTGATAAAAGCCGTGGCCGAAGAAGTTGTTGGCCGGCGATATGGACAGATAATGTCCGCCGACACATAGCATCTCCATGCAGTTCTTTATCGCCACGGGAAAGTTGAAAATATGTTCCAATGATCCGCCATCCAGAACAACGCTATACCGCTCAAAGAATGTGGCCGGAATCGGCTTGTTGAGATCGAATATATGAGTGGCCCCCTCATATCCGGACTTATCGAACGAATGAACCTCCTTGGCGCCGAGGGAAAACAACAGGTCTTCGGATGATGCAAACGACCCATCCGCCTGGCGCATCGTCTGCCGGCCGATCATGGCCGTGCGCGCAAAGTCAACGCCCATTTTTTGCGAATGGCGCAAAAAGTGAATCCCGGTTTTGTCAAGGCCCATAAAATACCTGTTTATTCTCCGCTTTTGCGGTGATCCTATATGTTGGCAGCATCATAACAGCCTGCGCACAACGGACCCTCTCCGCTGTCGGTGTAAATAGCGTCTTCCTCGCAGCGCTCCGTAGGTTCCCCGCACCG
>RPPU01000803.1 GCA_003819975.1 Desulfobacteraceae bacterium | reverse complement strand
CTGACTACGAAAGAGACGTTCCAGACTGCGCCGGGATACCCCCAAATCAAAAGCCAGTTTGACGGGATCGTGTTGATCCGGGGCAGTGGCTATTCGCCTGGCCCCTTCTCGGGCCACATAAAAAAAATATTTTTTCAGGTTCACGACAAGGTTGCAGAAAATGAAATCCTTCGCCCCCCAGGTCGGATGTAATCAGAACCCTGGGCGTACAAGCGGGCGACAATATACTGGCCAACCATCTCTTGTTCGAAATCGAATAGTTTTTCAGAAAAATCAATTAGTCGGCCAATTACGTTGTCTATGGGTTTGAACCCCCCCTGTTTTAGAGATATGATCTCCCAAATTGGGGTTTTTATCATATGAAAAAATCGGATAAAATGTTGGAAAAGTTCATGGAGAGGCGGTTTTAGGGGTTGCTGGCGATTTGGCATTGCTATTGCTGAGCATATTTTGCCATTTATTAAAATGAGCAAATCAATCGGAGGATTGAAAAAAGAAAAAGCTGATGTTATTGGCGGAGTAAAGCCTGATCTTCCGACCAAAATTGAGTGCACACCAACAGCTGGTTGTTCCTATGGATGCTATACTCATGCTTGGTGTTAGCTATTTGTAAGTAAAGAAAGATCCGGAGATCGTTAACAACTACTGAAATCCGGATCTTTTTTTTGTTCATTTTAAAAGAGTCCCTGTTTGGGGCATTTTTACGAAATAACGGGCACAGTTTACCCCTGCCCTCCCGCGTGCCAAAATCCAGATGGGATGGTTTCCATGCCTCCCTATTTGTGGTGATGTGAATCGGTCAGTTTTCAGCAGACCGAAGTCTTTGGGGGCCGTTTTCGCTTGCCGTGAGCCGCATTGGAATAATACCCGTAATTAAGGAACCAGGGATTCGTAATAATGCCCTGGAATATGGAGGCAAACCCGGTGGAGAAATTCGCCGTTTCATTTTCTTTTTTTATGCTTTGCCATTGTCGAAGCCGGATATGTCAGAGTGCCCGGAGCCATCATTCGAATCGTGTAACCTTTTCCTGGCTCCAGCTGGGTCAGGGTGCCGCTCCACGAAGTGCCATCGTACAACGCTGACTGGGTCAGACTTTTGACTTCCTGGACCTGACCGCTGATGCTGGCCAGAGCTGTGGCTGTCGGCATTGAAGTAGTCGGCAGGAAAGCCACCCAGTTCCATCCTGCCGTCAATGAAATTGGCATGTTGGCCGCGATTGCCGTACCGGCCTCTGTCAATGTGCAGGCAGCACTCACTTTTACTTTGAACATTTTATTTTGACCGATGCCGGACATGTCGGACAAATCGCCCTTCCAATTGCCGCTGCTGCGAATGGCCGATCGGGTCTGTGTCTTCAACTGCTCGACCTGTCCGAGGATGCCGGCAAATACTGAGCTTGGCGACAGGTTCGTGGGCAGTACGCTGAACGAAATCCAGTTCCAGCCTGCATTCAGGGTGATCGATTGGGGAACGCCGCCGTCAATGATGTCGGCCAATTCCTTGCGCGCCGCTTCCCAGACGTCCGGATCATTGGACCAGCCCATAGGACCTTTTGCCCCCCAAGTCGGCTCATCCGGATTATTATATTCTACTTCAAACAAAGCTTTTTTGATCATTTTCCGAACCAATTGATTTACCGCCGTTGCATCAATCTGGGCGGCCAGGGTAAGATAATCAGCATCCTGAATCCCGCGCCGCCATGCTTTTAATCGGACCCCTCCGATAGGACCGTTTACATTATAAGACTCCGCAGTGTAAATATTGTCGGTACCCGGATAGATCAAAACCCCGTCGCCGTTGTTGGCCGCCGTACCGTTGATATAGCCGTAAAGTGGGTCTTTTGTTCCTCCGCACCCGGTCGTAGTCGCGTTCTGGAACACATTGGTGTCGCCACCGCCGAACTGATTGTCGGTCCAGAAATTGACATTCCAATAAAACCAGTGGTCAATACGGAACTTGTATTGAATCCACGCCAGGGCCCGCAAGGCTGTGCCGTCGTCTTCGGTGGCGAACGAACCGGT
>RPPU01000802.1 GCA_003819975.1 Desulfobacteraceae bacterium | reverse complement strand
GCCAGGTATAGGCGGTATAGGTTTGCCCGCCGTTGCTGAACTTTCCGCCGCCGGCTCTTATGGTAAAGATCACCTTGGCCAAGAGTACGGGTTTCTCGTTCTTGTCCCTGACCATGACTTGTAGTTTATTTTTTAATTTCTTGCCTACAACGCCGTGTTGAAAATCATTGGCTTTGATCTTTTTAATGGTATAGGCCGCACTGGGAAACGGGTTCGGGATGATCGGTAGAAAAGGATTGCTGACTTTTATCCAATAATCGCCGGTCCATTTGCTGCCGCTTAAGGCGGTCATGCCGCCCGCGATTTGGCCGGAGAGCATGTACCCGGCTTCGCCGGTTTTAAGGCGTTCGACAATATAGCCCGTTCCGGTCCAGTCTTCATAGGTCAATTCGGTTTGGGGCACGCGCACGGTGAAGCCTTGGTTCACGGCATTGGTGATGGCATCCTTGATGTTCTGCGGTTGAGCAAGAGTCGGCAATATAGTGGCGATGTTGGTACGGGTTATGTTAATTGGTTGCGGGTTGGCGGGTTGCGAGTTTAGAAAGCCAAAAAGTTTGGCCGTGGAAATGCACTCGATGCCGAAGTCTTCTTCAATTACTTTGTGTTCCAGGACAGAACCGTGGAGAGAAGAAAGCCTCATAAAGGATGAAGGATCAAGGATGAAGGATGAATTAGGGGATAGGGGCGAGGAATCAGGAACAAGTTCAACCGCGCGGAGATCGGCATCCATAAAGATGCCTTTGAAGTTGAAGCGGTGGGGTTGGTTCAAAAGAAAATCCACCTCAATAACCCCGCCCAAGGTTACAAGCGTGGGTATGGGTCGGAGTACGGCCAGTTTCAACAGGGAACCGAGTTCCTCTTCTGCCCGGTTCCAGCGGTCAATATAATGCATGGCCTCTTTATGGAGTAAATACTCGGCGTCTTGTTCTTCCGACGGGAGTTCTTGGGGAGTTATGGCTTGCTGGCTCACGATTCCCAGTATGACCAAATTACCCATGATTTGGGTGTTGCTGATTTTTTCAGTGCCATTGGGTGAGACCAGTTCCAAATCCAGAACATACTCCGAGCCCATGGGCAGACCTGCTTCGCCGATGATGACCCGCTCTCCGTTCACCTTGATCACCGGTCTTAATCGCACCAAATAAGCCGGGGTATTGTCCAGGCCGCCGAAAGAGTTGATAATCCCCTGGTCTTCAATGGTCTCGGGTTCATAGGTCAGGGTCACTTTATTATTGGAAAGTTTCCAGGCTGGGAGCACGGTATTGAAAAAGATCTCCTGGCCTCTGTATGCCTTGAATCGGATTTGGTGAATAAGCTCATCGGGCAGGTCGGCATACTCATGGGTTATGGCGATTTGGCTGATCTGCATACTGGCCGGGACAATCTTCATAATATCCGGAACCAGGGTGCGGGTTTCCAGCAAATCCTGATAAGTCGTTCCAGGCTGATTTTGGTCAAGCCAGGCATTAATATAGCCTTGAAGAAAGCCTATAGGGTCTTGGGTCTGGTTTTGAGCAAGATATTGGTCCCGGATATTCCGGATATCCAAGGTTTCAGGCCAGGGTTTTGAGGTTTTTATTTTATAACCCGCGTTCTTGATATGGGTATCGAGTCCCAGCCAGGTTTTGCCGTGGGTGTCGATTACGGCGCCGCGGTAATTGGCATAGGGAATCTGGCTCTCGACCCAGATATGTTCGATTTGGATGTTTTGGATCTTGCCGCCGGCAATCACGGTCTTGGCCGGGATGCCGGCTTTCCTGAAAAAGGATAAAAGATCTTGTTCGTTCTCTATGCCGATTAATTCCTTGGCTTTGGCCAGATTAGGAAAAAATTCCATTGTGCCCCGCACATAACGGCTGGGATACCCCGAAGCCCTGAGCAAAGCCACAAACAAGCAAGCCTGGTCCGCGTCATTGCCGCTCTTCTGCCTCAGGGTCTCTTCAGCCCCTTTTTGCACGCCCCAGTACCATTCGCTTTGTATATTGCATTTAAGCCAATCATAGATTTTGGCCGGATTCCATTG
>RPPU01000801.1 GCA_003819975.1 Desulfobacteraceae bacterium | reverse complement strand
CTGCGGCCGAAACATGACGGGCCGGATCTGGGCTGCCGCGTCTTTGAGCACTAAATTATAATGACCCGAACCGGGCGCCCGGAAATTGGAAATTTCACCCTCGACCCAAATCGCTTCGAATTGGGCTTCCAGAGCTTCTTTGATCTCAGCGGTTAAAGTCGAAACCGTATAAATGGTGCGCGCCTGTTCAGCAGCCGGTTCGTCCGGATCGTTTTCATGTGTCATGCTGGATTATCCTAAAAGTCTTTTTGATCCTAAAAACCGCAAAATCAAAAAAGATGTAAACGGTTTATAAATTTCATTTTATCGACAACCCTTTGTCGATGTTTTAAAGATAATCCCACGTTTCGCGGGATTATCTATCTAATCATAAACCAGCGCTTTTCTCAACTCTTTCATGGCGGTTTCCGCATTGACAGTCAAGAGCCTTTCCAATATGCTTTAATCGGAATATTCGGAAAAGAATACGGAATGCACGGTCCTGAAACGGGAATGAGGGCCATCCATCCCGATATTTTCAATTCCTTCGCTGATGCCGGAAAGGCCGAAAAATATGAACCCAAACCTCTTTTCAGACCAAGATCTCCGCGAGATCGAAGCCCGCGGCTTGACCGAAGACCGGGTTCGGCAACAGCTGGAAATTCTGGAAAAGGGGCTCACCTCTTGCAAGTTGAACCGGCCCTGTACGCCCGGCGACGGCATTATGCTCCTGAATCAGGCGCATGAAGAACACTTGATCGCTTTGTATGAACAGGCCGCCGGCCAAGGCCGAGCTCAAAAATTCGTGCCCGCTTCCGGAGCGGCCACGCGCATGTTCCAGACCTTGCAGGCCGCCCGCAACAGCCTTTCCGCCGCGGAGACAAATCCCGGATCGACCGCGCCCCATCCGGATCATGCCGAAATGCTGCAGGGGTTTATCCGCGATCTGCCCAAATTTGCTTTTTATGCAGAGCTGCAAACCCTTGCCAAAAAACAGAACTGGAGTTTGGACGAGCCGGAGCGTCAAAAAAATCTTCTCCCTATTTTGGATGATGTGCTCTCGGCCCCGGTGCTGAATCTCGCCCAGCGTCCCAAAGCCCTGATTCCGTTTCATGTTTATCCGGATCAGGTGCGCACCCCCCTGGAAGAGCAATTGCAAGAAGGGGCTGCCTATGTCCGGGACAATCGCGGTTTGGTGCGCTTGCATTTGACCGTTTCAGCCGAACACCAGGATTTGATGACCGCATCGGCCAAACATTTTTCCCAACAACAGGAAACCGGCGATCTCAAATTCCAAATCACTTTCTCCAACCAAAACCCGGCCACCGACACCCTTTCCCTGGACAAAAACCGACAACCCCTGCGGGATGCGCAGAACCGCTTGATCTGGCATGCCGGCGGCCACGGCGCCCTCCTATCCAACCTGAACGCTTTGCAGGGCGATATTGTTTTTATTAAGAATATCGATAATGTGGCTCCGGATCGCTTAAAACCCGCGACCATTCGCTATAAAAAAATTCTGGGCGGCTTGCTGGTCACCCTTCAGGAGCGGATGTTTGATTTTCTCGAAAAACTGACCGATAACCCGGACAACCCCCTGAACGTGGCGCAAGCTTTCCGTTTTATCCGGGAGTGGCTCTCCATTGAAATGCCCGCGGCTGTGCAACAAGGCTCGGAAGCAATCCAAACCGAGTTCTTGATCGATCAATTGCATAGGCCCTTGCGGATTTGCGGCATGGTCCGGAACCAAGGCGAACCGGGCGGCGGCCCTTTTTGGATTGCCGATCCGGACGGGTCTGTTTCCCTGCAGATCGTGGAAAGCTCCCAGGTCGATCATACCCTGCCGGACCAAAAGGCGGTTTGGCAATCCTCCACCCATTTCAATCCCGTGGACCTGGTCTGCGGCTTGCGCGACTTTAAAGGCCGGCCGTTCGATCTGCAACTGTTCGTCGATCACCAAACAGGTTTTATTTCCCGTAAATCGCACAACGGCGTCGAATATCGAGTCTATGAATGGCCCGGGCTTTGGAACGGCGCCATGGCCCG
>RPPU01000800.1 GCA_003819975.1 Desulfobacteraceae bacterium | reverse complement strand
GGCCACATACCAATCCGAAATCCCGGACCCAGACACAGCGATTTTTTCCGAAAAGAAGATGGGCGGCTATCTGGTGGTGACGGAAAATCAGGAGGACGGCCCTGCCGACATCGATCTTGAAACGCTTTTCAGTGCCGTTTTATGCAGCCGAGACCGCATTGACAGGATCTTCCATAAGGATCGCCCAAATGAATAAACAAACATTTTTCAGTCCGCGCAGATTCCTTCTCCTCATCAGAAATGATCTGTTCCTGAATCGATTTCTTTTTTTCATAACGGGCATGGCCGTAACCGGGCTTTTAATGCTCGTTTTCATCTGGGATGTATATTCTCCTCTCCAGCCCAGATTTTCCCATCATATTTTTCTTGGTGCGCTGTATCTCGGCGGAGGTGCGGTAAGCTGGAAGCTTTTTTCAGACCTTCATAATGAAGCGAAAAATCCTGCCTGGATGACATTTCCGGCGTCCATGCTGGAAAAATACGCCAGTCGGATTGTATTGTCGGCCCTTATTTTCCCGGTCTGTTTGATGATATTTTTTGCCGTTGATTCTTTCCTTTTGGAAGGCGTGAACCGGCTTCTTTCCGGACCGAACCATATGCTTTTCAACCCCGTTGGCAAACTCAGCATGCTATTGACGGCGGAATTTTTGGTCTACCAATCCATGTTCATGCTGGGGTTGGTTTATTTCAAGAAGTACGCGCCCGCCAAAGCCGTGATTGCCGTTGTCGCGTATCTTTTCCTGACGGGGATGGTTTCGCTTTTTGTGATGAACATTGTTTTTGGTAAATATTCTGATGGGTTAGTATTTACCATCGATCTCCCCAGAGCCTTTTTTATCGAAAGCCATCTGGACGCAGGCCTCAAGGCATTTATTAAAAGTGATGAAGCCGCGCCGTTATCTAAGATGGTCGTACGGGTGTATATTTGTATTTTCAATTTTTTTATGCCGCTATGCTGGATAACCGGATATTTCCGAATAAAAGAAACGGAAGTTTGACGCGACCACGATGGAATTTAATAAAAAAGACGCCATATATCTCCAGATCGTCGAAATGATCTGTGAAAATATTCTCGCCGAAAAGTGGGTGGAGGGGGAAAAAATTCCTTCCGTTCGGGAGTTGGCGGTGCAGATAGAAGTCAACCCGAATACGGTGCTTCGGGCGTATGGATTTTTGCAGGAGAAAGGGATTATCCAGATCCGCCGTGGGATCGGATATTACGTTTCGGAAAACGCCCGGGGCGAAACGCTGTCCATCATGAAAGCAAACTTCATTAAAAACGACCTCCCTTTGTTTTTCAAAGCCGTTAAACTTTTGGGTATCGGCTTCGATGAGCTTACGGAGCGGTTTGCACGATTCGAAGAGGAACATGATCAAAATAAAGACGAGCAATAAATTCTTATTGGGTATCGTACTGCTTCCCCTGCTGGTGGCGGTTGTTACGATGCTGATGGTAAGGGACGCCTTCGAGAAAAGCCGGTACAAGGATTATAAGGATTTCCCCACTGCGGAAAGCACTTCAGAGATCTTTAAAACCTATGACCTGAAAGATTTCAGCGGAATTGATGTCAGCGGAAACTGGGAGATTACGTTCGTCCAGGGGGCCTCTTATCGGGTGGAAGTAAGCGCGCCCCAGCGTATCATGAACAATGTTCGTGCATCCGTATATGATAAGCAGCTGTCCCTCGATTGCGGGCCGGCTTCCACGACCTCGGAAAGGGACATTATTCCGAAAGCGACCATTGTCTTTCCTTCCCTTTCCACCCTCAACCTGACCGGTGACTGTCATATCCATGCAAGCGATATTCGGACCGATTATCTATTCATCTCTCTGAATGGAAATATTGACATGACGATGGAAAATGCCGCCATCAAAGAGCTGAACCTGATCGGAGACGGCGAGGCATCCATCGATTTCTCGCGGGCATCCACAACGAATGTCCGGATCAACTACGACGGTCCCCATACCATGTCGTTTTCCATGAACAGCGGTCGATTGTCCGGAAAAATAGACGGGACCGGCACATTAACCTATTCCGGCG
>RPPU01000799.1 GCA_003819975.1 Desulfobacteraceae bacterium | reverse complement strand
TTCACCCGGTTGTTCGGCAATCAATTTGGCCGGGTTACCGGCGATCACGGAATGATCCGGGAAATCTCTGGTCACCACGGAACCGGCTCCAACGGTGACGTGATTGCCTAGTGTTACTCCTTTCAGAATTCTGGATCCGGCGCCGATCCAGACCTGGTCTCCGATCCTGATTCCGGATCGTCGGACTCTGGCATCTTCAAACTTTACCCGGTGAAAATCCGAATCCGCCAACTCGACATCCCAGGAAATGGCGCAATTCCGGCCGATTTCGATCGAATCCTGGACGAAAATTCTCGTGCCGAACGCCACATAACTGCCTTCACCAATACTCATCCGGGCGCAAGGAAACACAAGAATTTTGACATTGCTGAAAAGATTTACACTGCCGCTGAAGGTCAATTCCGCCCCACGATGGATCCGAACGGCGACCCCGCCTGGTCTTTGAATGGTTTGCCATTCTCCCGGCACATACCCGAAACGGACAATCGCATTCGCACCCAGATTCAACTTTCCGGAGTTTTCGACACGGATGCGGCAACCGGGCCCGCACAGGATCATTTGCCTTGAATTTCGGCCGTATCTTCGGCTTAAGTGGCGGCTACGCAAGGCGGCGCCGGGATGGTAGTCATAAAGTTTGCAGATATTTTTAAGAACGATCGCCCGGCGCATGACTGCGGGAACGGAGCGGAATGCAAGATCGAGGGCTCCGTTGATCCGGCCAAAAAACCTGGCCCGAATGCAGGCCAACAGAAACGCGTTTACCTCTTCGTAACCTTCACCTTGATTCTTGTAAAGGGCAAGCGCCAGATCGACGCGCGGTACGCCGGGCAACGTAAGGGGGTCGATTCCGGGATGGAAGTCGCGAAAAGGATATTCGATCAATTCTGCGCGCGCGGCTTGGCTTTTAAAAAAATCCAAAACCGGACGCTGCGTTAGAAGAAAAACCTTTGCTCCCGGGAATTGCTTGGCCAGCAGATCCAAGGCATGAATCGTCAGAGCTAAATCCGCGGAACGGAGCAAAAGAATGGATTTGATTTTTTGATCATTGACTAAAGAGACACGGGCCGTCATCGGTCGCCTCCTTTCTTTAAAAACGAAAGATCCTGGCTCCGGCACGCGTATTGAAACTGTTTTTCAAATCGCCGCGTATCGATTTCCACCCGGGCTCTGACTCCTTTTTCCTCCAGAAGGATGCGTGAATCTTCCTTCCCCGCTTGCGACATAATATCCTTTGCCAACTCCAAATAACTCATATTTGTTTCATTTCCCAGATTGTACGTACCGGCTGCCGGATTACTTAAAACAGCCAAAACGGCCTGCGCCACATCGACGACATCGACAAAATTGCTGACGCGTTCACCGTTGCCGAAAAGGGTGATACGGTTGGTTTCCCTCAATTCCTTGGCTAAAATCCCGATTAATCGATCTGCCTGCATTCCCGGTCCGAATACCTGGGCCATCCGGAGATTGGTTACCTTCATCTTACTTTTGAGGTAATACCGAAAGAGCATTTCCGCATTGAATTTGGCGAGGCCATACAGGCATTCCGTGTTATCCGCCATGTCAACCATGGATTTTTCATTATAGACACCGGTCCGGTTCGGATAGACCGCCAAACTTGAAAAATTGATAAGATGGCTGCAGGCGATTGCTGGCGCCAGATGGATCATATTTAGGGTAATCGCATTATTCAGCTTAAAGTATGCGATATTGTCCCAATCACCCGGCTTACAGAGCACTGCTGCGAGATGAAGGATCGACCGGCATGGCGTCTGCACCAAGGAAGGAATCAGTTTCTTCACCGCGTCTGAATCGGAGAGGTCCACATGAAAGACCGGATCTTCTCCTGCAATCGACTCCTCCGGCGGCCAAATCAACCGTACAACGCGATATTTTTCGCGCAAGGCGCGATGCAAATGGCGGCCAACAAATCCATTTGCACCGGTGAGCAGTACGGTTTCCTTCATAAAGGATCCGCCACGTAAAATTCCTCAAGATAACGAAGCACCTTCCCGTAACGCAACTGCGGGACCGGAGGCGTTTCT
>RPPU01000798.1 GCA_003819975.1 Desulfobacteraceae bacterium | reverse complement strand
CTGGCCGCCGAAACCCTGGAACTTAATGTTCACGAAAAAGTGGAAATTATTGTCCTCGCGCGCTTCAGCCACTTCATCATCCGCATCGATCTTGATCTGCAGTTTGCCGTCTTGGGGACCCAGATAGGCTTGGGTATGCACGTTCTTGATCTCCATGGAACCGCAGGAAAGGTTGGTCTGCTGGCTGACCAGGTTGTCGTTGAAGAAGATCTTGTTCTTGAAAGGACCGGCTACGGCCGTGCCGTTGTATTCCCGGTAAGCATAATAAACTTCAAAAGCCGGTTTGCCGCCCGAGATCAGGGTGGCGTCCGCCGGGGTTAGTACGATGGTTTCATTCCATTTCACTTCTTTGGAGTTTTTGCCGATCTTCAGAAAACCGTACATGCCGAGGTCCGGCTTTTTAGCGCCCGGGGTATCCTGACCGCCGGCACATTGAATCCTGAACTCAGCCTTGTTGGATTGAACCTGTTGAGGATAAATAACCTGGATGGCTTCCCAACCCGCATAGGTCGGTAGGCTCGGACCGCCTAATTGCCAGGTCGTGCTGACCGCCATGGAACCTGCTTTTTCAAAATTCAAAGTCTGCACCGGCGCATTGGCATTGTCGCTGCGGATAAATTTGTATTGCACTCGGCCCGGTGCATTTGAGGTTATTTGCCCGTTAAAAGTGATGAGGGCCGGGCATTTTCCAGAAAACACCGGTGGATTTGCCGTTAAACTGGCTGTAATGTTTGGGGCTGCAAAAGCTGCAAACCCGAAAGTAAAAAATAAAAACAAACCTAAGATAATTAATGAAACTCGTTTTTGCATAACTAACCTCCTTTTTGGTTAATGTAAATAAAAAATAAAAATCCCCATTCTCTTGAGTTCAGTTATTTGGTGTGAATATCATCTAAAAAGGTTCAAATCTTTATCATGATGAGCTATCGGTTATTAAAGCTTACCGGTTTGTATCCTATAAACATTTAGAAAAACCCTGGGCCTGAAGAGACCGCCCGGAAATGAAAAGCGCGCCTATTTTACCCCAATATAAAAAAAATCGACAGCAAATTGTCGACACTCTAAAAAGGTGAAGTCCTGATGTCGTTTTTTTTACATTCTTTGGAATGCGCGGACTAGGGCAGACGCCCTCGTGTGACGCGTCCGCGCTTTAAAAGCGGCGACAAGGGCAGAAGCCCTCGCGCGACGCGTCGCCGCACTCCAAATGGGTTTGATATTCGTTATTTAAATTTTTAAAAATCGACCGCCTGGAAAAGGCCTGGTTACCTGCGCCGGATCGTGGGTTTTAAATCTTTTTTCTATTTCATCTTATCCGGAACGGTTCCCTTATAATGACGCAATATGTTTTGGGCCCTTTCCTTAATCACTTTGCGGACATAGGCCGGTTTTAGGACCCGCACGTTTTCGCCGTAACTCAAAAGCATGCCGTAAACCCACTCCCCTTCCGGCATGGACATGCGGACCAATGCGGAACCGTCTTTTTGAATGGAGATCCATTCTTCTTCAAAATAGTCTTCGACCATGGGCCTGGCTTGGGGAGTAAATTGCAGCAAGAGATCCACGGTTTTGGCCCGACCCATTTCCCGCTCATACGTATCTTCATAGGTTTTGTCGCGCCGGACAAAGCTTTCGTTCAAGCCGGCGAGATCTTTGATGCGGGTCAGGCGGAAGAGCCGAAAATCGCGGCGCGTGCGGCAATAAGCGAACAGATACCAGCCGTAGGGCTTAAACAGTAAAGTCATGGGCTCCACAATCCGCGCCCGCTGCTCGCCCTTGGCATTGCGGTATTGAAAGGTTAACAGCTTGCTTTCCTTAATCGCGGCGTGGATCTGCTCCAATTTCTTTTTCTGCTTTTCGCCCTGGCCCCAGGGCATGATGTCGATCACGAGTTGCTCGTACTGCCGGACCAGCTGCTCTTTCTTCTCTCTGGGCACGAGGTTGGTGATCTTCTCGATGGTGCGGTCCAGGTCCTTATCCCGCAAAGTCAAATTCAATCCTTTAAGAGCCGTAAGCATGGAAAGCATGTCTTTCAGGGAAAACAACTGGCG
>RPPU01000797.1 GCA_003819975.1 Desulfobacteraceae bacterium | reverse complement strand
CTGCGGCGTATGACTAAATACGCCTCATTCGTCGCGTGAAAGCAAGGGCAGGAGCCCTCGCGGGCGCCTTGCAGCTGATGCCTTCCTGGTGATCAGGGTATCGGACTAAGTTTCCGTTATTCAGGTGTTTTTAAAAATTAGGCGGTGGATTTGGGACAAGATAGGCCTCCGGGCATCTTGAGCTTGACAGCCCGGCAGGGTTTGATAACGTGCCCGGAAACCCTGCGCAAGGGTCGCACCAATGCACCGCCCGGTCTTTTTTTTTAAATCAAATCAAGAATGGCGCCCAGGCCCGGAATACGACCGTATTTTGTATATCATGAGAACCATCTAAGGATATCTTAAAAATACTATTTTAAAGATGAGTATGCGGAAATTTACGATATTTTTAATATTTACCTGTTTCGTTTTTTGATTTTTGAGATATCCTGTAATCTATTGCACTAAAATCATGAACTCGGTATTCTTGGAGGGAAAATGGTTTTTTTCAAATTCAGATGGTTATAAATTATCATCATTCCAACCCAGAGGAGCACGGTAAATTTGTTCTATAAGTAACGGATAGGGTTTTCATTTTGCTCATTCACGTAAAATCAGATAGTTACGTGGAGAACAAATTTACCATGCCAGAGGAGATTTCATTTGGAAGACAAAGATCATCATCAGGTTGAATCGGCCGGTTTGCCGGCAATCCGTCAGGCCGGCGGCGAGCTGGTCCAATCCCTTTTTTCCATGTCGAGCAGCCAGGCTTTGAATCATATCCTTGACCAGGAAAATGCGGCCCAACTGGTCCCGGAATTGTCGCACGTCGATTTTTTCTGGCTGATTAAGAAAATCGGCGAAGAGGATGCCGCGTCCATATTAAAGCTGGCCTCGCTTGAACAGTGGCAATATCTATTGGACCTGGAGATCTGGCAGGAGTATGAGCTCGATCCGGACCTGGCTTCCCAATGGCTCGGCCGATTGCATCTGGCAGACCCGGAAAGATTAGCTAAATGGCTTTTGAATGAAGGCTCGGGTCTGACTTATTACTATTTTTGCAAAACGATCGAGGTCTATGTGCGTGAAGAGGATGACCTCCCGGATATACCGGGCGATTATTTTACCCTGGACAATGTATTTTTTATACGGATTTTAGATGGGGAGCATGAAGAGCTGATCCGCGATCTGCTCAAATATCTGGCAGCCGAGGATCACATTCGCTATCAGTCCCTGATGGTCGGGTTGGGCGGCGTCATTCCGATCGAACAGGAAGAGACCCTGTATCGGGTGCGGAACATGCGTTTGGCTGAAGACGGTTTCTTGCCCTGGGAAGAGGCCATGTCCATTTATGCTTATCGCAAGCCTGAAGCTTTGCACGCCGGAGAAAGCGCGGTTGACGAAAAGCAACCGGCTCCCGTCAACGTTCATACGGAAGAGGAGCAGATTCTTGTTCCGGTCGCACCGTTTTTTTATGCTCAACGCAACCATTTATTGGCCCAAGGCGTGTGCCATATGGAACCGTTGCTTTTAGATCGCATGCGCATCGAGTTTGCCGGTCTTTGCAGTCAGATTATGGCGGCCGATAATGTGCGGCCGGATGAGTTCGAAGTCCTGATCAAGGTTTGTCAAAAGGCGGCCGGTTATATTCATATAGGTCTTGAAAAACTGGCCGGACAAAACCCCGCTTTGGCGGAAAAAACACTGAAAGAGAACCCCTTGATTGCCGTGTTCCAGACCGGTTTCAGTCGGGCCTTGGAATTAAAATGGGCGGCGGAACGCTGGATCAAACAATCCTGGTTTAATGGAGCCGGGTTGAAACCCGAATTTTGGGGTGAAGAGTGGGGCGGGACCCTCAACGGTCTTTTGCGGAAAAAACCCCAGCTTTATGTCGGGCCCTCCAAAACCGATGCGTTTAAGGAATTTGAAACCGGCCGGGAATTGGATGATTGCGGCCGGTTGCTGCAAAGCCTGGCGGTCTTGGACCGGTTATTGGCGACCCTGGCCGCGTTATACCGGATTGACCAGGGCGGCATTCAAAAATCTTTCTTTGTCTTCCATACCTTGCTCT
>RPPU01000796.1 GCA_003819975.1 Desulfobacteraceae bacterium | reverse complement strand
CCGGGAATACCCAAGCCGAGCGCTTTTTGCGCTCCGACGCCGATATAAATGAAATCGAACTGCTTCTGCAATTCCCGAAAGCGCGGGCCGTCGATTTTTTGTCCATAATGGATCTGTACGCCCAGCTTCAGGATCGCCGTAATATCTTTTTGCAGACCCTGCTCGTCCAACCGAAAAGCGGGAATGGCCCACGCCGCCAACCCTCCGGCTTCGGTTTTGCTTTCATAGATATCGACGCCGAAACCGGCCAAGGCCAAAAAATAAGCGCACGCCAATCCGGAAGGCCCGGCGCCGATGACGGCTACTTTCTTGCCGGTTTCCGCGGCCGGTTTCCGTCCGGCAGCCGCGACGCCTGCCTGGGCGATAAAACGCTTGATTTCCCGGATCAGCAAAGGTGTGTCGTAATTCAGGCGCGTGCATTTAAACCGGCAGCGCTGATCGCAAACCATGCCCTGCAGATTGGGAAATGGGTTGGTTTCCAAAATGACCTGAAGCGCTTTTTCAAATTCGCCGCGGGCGGTATGCTTCATATAACGCGGAACATCTTGCCCGGCCGGACAGGCGGTCACGCAGGGCGCCTGCATGCAATCAAAGGGCCGGAGCTCCCGCGCGGTCTTGATGTTTTCAAAATAAAAACTTTTCTTATGATAAGCCGGGTTGCTCACGACTCGCGCGGCATAGTCTTTCAAATTTTCAAGACCGGCATGCAACAGGTTTTCGCTCCCGCCTTGCGATCGGATATAAGCCTCCAAGCTAGGAGCTTTATGGGCCGAGAAGGTTTTGCGGATCTCTTGCAGATACTGGTTCAAGCGACCATAACCGCCGGGCTTCAGAATATCCGAACAAACCGTGACCGGTCGAAGATTGCAGGCCAATACATCCGCAATATTAAAACAATCGACGCCGGCTGAAAAACCGATCTCCAATTCGCCTGAAAATTCCTCCTGCAGCCGGTGAGCCAGGTTGATCGCAATGGGATGCAAGGCCCGGCCGCTCAAATACACTCTTTTTTCATTTTTGGGAAGGAGCTGAAAAGCATGGACTGTTTCCAAGGTATTGGTCAGTTTGAGATTGAATTCCACGCCCGCTTGTTGCGCCTTATGTTGTAGCGAACGGATCAAAACGATTGCGTCGGCCCATTTCAGATCATGCGCGAAACTTTCATCGGGAACCTCCACTTCGAACCCCAACTGGGCGTGCAAAATCAGCCGTAGTTTTTCCGGGCCCAGCAGGGTCGGGTTCAGCTTGAGCGTCGTATGCAGCCTGCGTTCCTCGATCAAATAAGAAGCGATCTTCTCGATTTCCCCGGGCGGGCAGCCGTGCATGGTGGAAAGGGTGATATTGTCCGAGATACGGTCCGGAATGGACAGTTTCCGCACTCCGGGATAAAACCGGGCCAACGCCTCCACCTTTTTGGACTTCGCCTCCGCGCAATGGGTCATTTGATCGAGAAAACTTTGGACGTTTGCTTTTAAAATACCGTCATAATTGTAGCCCACGCTCATGTTAAAGACAAAGCCGGCCTCATCCGGCCGACCCCATTGATAACGATCTTTAAGTACATGCAACAGAATCCAGGCATTCAAATACTGGTCAAAAGAGTCCGGCAGCTTGAGTTCCTGCGACCATTCGCAATTATAGCCCTCATCGGTCATGTCGATACAGGGCTTGCTCACCGTCAATTTATCCAGGGTTTGGACGGTCTTCAATTCGAGGTAGCGCGCGCCGGTCAAATAGGCGCTGACAATGTTCTGGGCCATTTGGGTATGCGGGCCGGCCGCTACGCCCAGCGGTGTGTCCAAACCCCGTCCGTAGCGAGTCATTTTAAAAGGATCGTCCCGGCCGGGAACAAAAAATAATTCTTTGCGAATACCGAACACTTGTCCTTGACGCTCTTCGGCCAATATCCACGTCAATAATTTTTCAATGCTGCATACGGTAAAAACGTCGCTCATCTCTAATCTCCGCCAAATTATTTTTACCGCAAAGACGCAAAGACACGAGGTTTAAAAACGATCATCCAAAACCCTTTGAGTCTTTGTGTCTTAGTGG
>RPPU01000795.1 GCA_003819975.1 Desulfobacteraceae bacterium | reverse complement strand
GGTTCGGGTAAAGACAGGACAACCACAACGGTATTTCAACCGGGTTACGTTGTTAACAATAAATATCCCGTATCTAAAGCGACGATAAGGATGTTTAAGGGGAGTATTCCAAAAAACGAAAACAACGGATATTATCCCCGGGAGATATTGAAATATATAAAGACCGACAACTGAAAAAACACTTATAGAGGACAAGATATGAACAAAATGAACATAACGAAAGATGTTTTTCTGATAGGTGATTCGGACATGAGTGATTCACGGGATTGCTCCGTCTATCTTATAAACCTCGGGGAACTCGTGCTCATCGATACCGGCGCCGGGTCAAGCGTGGGTACAATCATTCAAAATATTGAAAAACTGGGGCTTGATCCGGCAAAGATTTCCACTGTAATCCTTACGCACTGTCATATAGACCATGTGGGCGGGGCAGAGGAATTCAGGAAACAGTTCGGCTCACGCATTGTCATGCACGACATTGATGCGGCGGTGGTTGAAAAGGGAGACAACCGGATGACCGGGGCGCAATGGTATGGCGTCCACTTTGCGCCTCTGCCTGTGGATGGAAAGTTGACGAAGGAAGAGGAGAGGCTTGTCGTCGGCAACCAGGAGATCGTATGTCTTCATACGCCGGGACACACGCCCGGATCGATCTGCGTGTATCTTGACAGGGGAGGGAAAAGGATCCTTTTCGGCCAGGATATTCACGGCCCGTTTTTTGAGGAATTCGGCGCCAATATTCCCCATTGGCGGCAATCGATGCAGAAACTCATCGCTTTGAAGGCGGACATCCTCTGTGAAGGACATTTCGGCGTTTATCAACCGAACGAGAAGGTAACCGGCTATATTGAAAGGTATTTTGATGAATATGGGGAGTAGATAACTGCAATTGAGGGTGTGTGTATTCCCGGATGTGTTATGAAACGGGGTTTTATGGATATGTCCGGTTCATTCCTTTGGAGAATCCAGGTCATATTTGAGCCGATTGCTCGTTTGTGTTAACAGACCGGCAATAAACATCTCTTCGACTATCAAATCGATTTCGTTTGCGCTTGCCTTGTCTCTCAACAATGATTCGATGTGTTTCTTTAATGTTCCCCCGGTTCTCGGACGTTTCTGGTTATCAATTTTCTTTAGATTTGAAACCACAAGGCCGGTAAATCTTGAGGTGGGAAGCTGTTTTTTGCTGTCGGCCAGTTCGGCAAGGTTCGCGATTCTCTTTATATGTATGCCTGAATCGTTTATATACTTCATTAAGGAGTCGTACCCGCTATCCATGGAAAGAATAATCAACTCAATATCTTTTTTAAATTTTTCACATAGGCGGCCCAGCTCAAAGGCAATATGAAAATCAAGATTGTTTTTGCCGTCGCCTGCTATCTTAAGCCATCTGACCCGCTCACCGAGGGTCTGGGTCTTTTCCACGACAGGAAATGGTATTCTGTTCTGGGATTTACCGACAAAGATTGCAATCTCTGTGTCTGTAAGATCGATAAGCTCAAAATCGATCTTTTGTACATTTTCAAAATCAATTAAAAGTATCCGTTTCATAAAATCGCCTTCTTTATTTTATATTTTAGGATAACCATTTTACAGGGTTTTAACAAGCTAAATTCTCATGCAGGGCCGCAAAAAGACTTTGCCCGTCTTTTAGTTTCCTTCCTTTCTGTTTTTGTAAAGATGTTTATTTTCCCATATTTGCCGTCAAAACCCGGCGTGATATGGACATTACCGGAGCGCGTCCGGGATATTGCTTCTCTGATCAAGGGTGTGCCCGCCCCTTCAATATCTTCAAGAGGAGTATCCAAAAGGATTTTCAATTCATTGCCGAGTTTATGGAGGAGGTTTTTATATTCCCTATCGACTGTCTTGCTGCCGGCGCCTACATCAAGGGTTTCGCCGAGGATTTCAGGCAAAGGGATTGTGGAGTAAAAGCCCGGCGCCCCTTTTGGCTTAAAGCCCTTTTCCCTGTCTGCGAGTTTGTCAACCCTGTGCATTACGCCTACAGTGACCCTTTTGTTGCACACAGGACAAAGATAATCGTGTTCCAAG
>RPPU01000794.1 GCA_003819975.1 Desulfobacteraceae bacterium | reverse complement strand
TCCAGCAAAAAAAAGAAAAAATCCCTAATCCCATGGGTATCAAACAAACCCGGCAAAGCCGGCAGTTAATCCTGCCGGAGCTGATCAGGCGAATGAATAAAGAGCCGGGAGACCGCAGCCTCGCCATCGAGTTTCACCGGAAGTTTTCTTTGCCTTTTGCCTGTTTGGCTTTGAGTTTCCTGGCGCTGTCCCTGGGCATTTCTACTAAAAAGGGGGGAAAAATCAGCGGCTTCGTTATTTCGCTGCTGGTTATTTTTATCTATTACATCATCGCCATCACCACGGAAAACATGAGCAACAAGGGAATTCTCTCACCGCTGCTCGGCATGTGGTGCGCCAATCTCTTTTTGTCGGTGCTGGGGATTATCCTCTATCATTATTCGACGACGGAAAAAACCCTCCGCTTTGAACGGGTCTTCGACCTCCTGGAAAATGTTAAAAACCGAGTTCGCGCCTCTATACTGAAAAAACGCCGGCAAAACAAACGACCGGCCTGGGAATTCCCCCAAATTCTATCTAAATTCAGGTTTATTAAAATCCTCGACCTCTATGTTGCCCAAAAATTGCTGCTTACCTTTTTCCTGGTTTCCACCTCCCTGCTCATGATCTTTTATATTATCACGATTATGGAGCTGATCGACGATGTCGTGGAAAACAAGGTGGCTTTCTCGCGCATCTTCGAATATGCCTACTATCATACCCCGGAAATGATCAGTTTTGTTCTGCCGGTATCGGTATTGACGACTGTTTTGCTGACCTTTTCAGTCATGAGCAAGAATAACGAATTGGTGGCGGTGCAAGTAAGCGGCATCAGCTTGCACCGCTTGACCCGCCCCGCTATATTGACCGGTATTCTCCTCTCCATTATCTTTTTCTATATCCAGGAAAATATCATGCCGGGCGCCAATAAAAAAAAAGAAGAAGTCCTGCACATCATTCGTAACATTAAATTCACCGCCGATGAAGTAACCACTAAAAATTGGATTGTCGGCGATCGAAACGAATTCTATTTCTACAACCTTATCGATAAGGAAACCGGTAACATCCTGGATTTCAACGTGATCTATGTGGACGAGAATTTCTCCTTGAAAAAAAGAGTAAGCGCCCAATCCGCTCACTGGGAAATGCAAAACCAACTGGTACTGGAAACAGGTTTCGAACGTAATTTTCAAGACAATCGGCCGGTGAACTTCAATAAGTTTAAGGCCAAAACCATAACCGTCGAAAAAGGCAAGGGGCTCTTTAAACAAAAAATCGCTTTCCCCCAATTCATGAATATAAAAACCCTGAAGAAATACATCGAATACTTGCGCGGCAAGAAAGCCAACACCCTTAAATATGAGGCCAGGTTGTTTTATAGTTATGCTTATCCCCTGTCCAGCCTGGTAATGGTATTGATAGCCATTCCTTTTTCGTTTTTAATGGGAAACCGGGGAACGTTTTTCGGTATCGGGATTGCCATAGGAATATCCATGGTTTTTTGGTTTGCTTTTGCTTTGTTTAGTGCATTGGGCTCCGCGGCAGTGCTTTCTCCGTTTATTTCCGCCTTTGCCCCGATTTTTATCTTTGCGGGCGTATCTATTTTTCTTTTTATGAATATTAAGACCTGATACGGCGAAAGCGGAGAACGTCGGGACAGCGCGTATAGCGCGTATAGCGCGTATAGCGTATATAGCGCATATGCAAGGGCCGCGAAGGGAAAAAAGGTACAATGAAAAGCATCTTTAAAAAAGAAAGAGTTTTGTTAAACAAAGAAACAAAGTTCAACAAGATTTCTGTTGTCGAGTTGGGGAATATAGTCACGTTATGGTCCGGGAGCAATAAGCAGACCGAAATCATAAACAATGGGGCCGGGGGCTTTGTTCCCAGTCTCGAATATTCGCGCAGCAATTTCCTGGCTTTGGCTTTTCACCCGGACCCCCGCGCTGTACTGGTATTGGGGCTAGGGGGGGGCGCTATCCCGACAATGCTTCATGCCATCCTGGCGGAAGCGGTTATCGATGTGGTTGAGATCGACCCGGAGATGTACGGGATCGCCCGGGAGTACTTTCATTTTT
>RPPU01000793.1 GCA_003819975.1 Desulfobacteraceae bacterium | reverse complement strand
GGAATAAAAAAATCGTTCTTTTCAAGCGGATATGAAACGGAGTTTTTTTCGGAAAAATCTTTTTACACATAACCAATAAAAGCCGAGTAAAAATGAAAAAATATCACTTGTTTCTTTTTGGCTTTCTGTCTTTGATCCTTTTATCCATCACGCCTTATGGCTGCAGCAGCGGCCATCAAACTTATTACCAGCCTCCTTATACGGAGCGATTCTATACGCCCAAGCAGATTCCGATCACGCCCGGCATGATCCTGAAACCTGAATTCAATATCTGCAAAGATATCATGATTATAAACGCCCATGCCGATGCGGGTAACGCTTCGCTTCCCGCCTGTATTCAAAATAATGAGTCGCTTGGCGCCTATACCCATCTTTGGTCGGGAAATTTGAAAATGTGGACGGATACGGCCTGCGGGGTGACCAAGACCGAATTAAAAAACAGGGGCGTTAAAATCAGCCAAAATATAGGCAAAAAACTGGCCCTCTCCATTGACCATGCTTGTTTATCCTGGGGATTTCGAACCATCGGATGCACATTGGACCTCAAGGTGGAGACGGGCGACGGACATGTCAGTCGATTTCAGGTAGCGAATGAAGCAATCAATCTCTACGACAGTTGCGACGGTGCCGTCACAAAAGCCGTGGCCGCCCTGTTCAATGACGCCTCTATTCGGACCTACCTGACCTGCCCGCTCCCGGAACGTTTACCCAAGAAAAAACCGGTTACCCCCGCGGCGGAAAAGCCGGCGCTCCCCGAAGGTCCGGCGGATACGGATGAGGACGGGGTACCGGATTACAGAGATGAATGTCCCGGAACGCCCAAGGGCGCGGTTGCGGATGTAAGAGGTTGCTGGGTTATCGGCAGCGCGTTGTTCGATTTTGACCGGTCTGAAATTAAATCCCGCTATTATCAAATTTTAGATGAGGTTCTGTATATTCTTAGAAAAAATCCTGCTTTAAAAATCGAGATTCAGGGCCACACCTGTAATATCGGCAGCGCGATCTATAATCAAAGACTTTCGGAAAGCCGCGCCCATTCCGTTATGAATTATTTTATTTCAAAGGGGATCGGGAAAGAAAGGCTTATTGCCATCGGCTATGGGTATTCAAAGCCGGCAGCCTCCAATTTTGATGAAAACGGCAGAATCCTGAATCGCCGGGTGGAGTTTGTCACGACTTATTAATTTTCTTTAGGACGAAGCTTGGGGTAGAACGGCCGCGCGATTGAAAAAGATAACATAACGTTATTGTTTTCATATTCTCTTTGCGGGTCGCTGCTTCCGCGGTCATGATAGGTATAATTCAAACCGACCGTATACCAGCGTCGGAATTTCCAGGCCAGGCCGCATTGTCCCCGATAGATCTCATCATCCGGCCGGCCGGCGGACAGATATGAGTTTTTGCGATAAGAGATATCGAGATTTGCTTCAAGATTTTTTCGTAAGGTGTATTGAATGCCGCCGCGGGTATGCCAATAGCGCGTAAATCCCCTTGTTTCCAGATCCAAATAATCTTCATCCCAGTCTTGGCGCCATTCCAAAAAAAGCCGGCCCCGTTCGATTTCCTTGCGCAGGATTACGGCGCCCAAAAATTTTTCCGCATGGTCATAACTATAACGATAGTAACCGCCTCTGAGCTCCAGGGAGGCATGCGGAGAAAAATCGTATTGAATGCCCATATCGCCCTGATAAACATGATAGTCCCTTTCCGATGCAGGTCTGAAATCATTCTCCGTCAATCCATAATGAATATCCGCACGCAGTTTGGAATTGAAACGATGAATAAAGCTCAGATCGGCTTTATGAGTCCGGTGATCATCATAGGAGGGCGAGTCATTTTGAGTGTCGAATTCATACTGCAAAAATTGATAGCCCATTTCCAGGCCGTTTTTTTTGTTAAACCAATAATTCATTTTAATAAAGGGGCCATAAGAAGCGGCATCGGCCGCGGCCGGGTCGTCATTGTCCAGGGTTTCATGCGTATATCCGGCGACCAGGTTGTCTTCCGGCCCGAACTGATAATCCATCC
Organism: Desulfobacteraceae bacterium; assembly: GCA_003819975.1. The sequence continues at coordinate 35 of RPPU01000793.1, read as the reverse complement.
GGGCTTGGGCTTTGTTTCTTTGATACGTATTTCTG
>RPPU01000792.1 GCA_003819975.1 Desulfobacteraceae bacterium | reverse complement strand
TGTGGACGAGATGCTCAAAAGCCAGAACCCTGAAATTCAACGCTTCCTGGGCGTTGCGCCCGGTATGGGCAAAGCTTTGGGTTTGGACGACAAATGGGCGTATAACATCGTCAAACAAGTCGGCAACTACGGCGAAATCTTCGAACGCAATGTCGGCATCCATACCAAACTTAAACTGCAACGCGGCCTGAACGATCTCTGGACCCGCGGCGGCATCCAATACAGCCTGCCCATCAGATAACGACCGTTCCATGATGCTTCTTGGCATCATCTGTAGATAACGGCTAAAAAACGAGCCAAGGATTCCGAATCCTTGGCTCGTTTAAATTATTAAAATTATTTTTCTCGGAAAAATAATACCGTTTCTTTGATAGGTTTTAAAACAATCGTCAGGAAAAAAAGCATGGACCAACAGATTTTACATTCGGATAAAATTCCCTTTTGGCTGGACCCCAAAAAGCGCGCCATCCTCTACCAGATCGCCGTCACCCTTGGCGTGGCTTTGCTCGCTTATTATTTGGTTTCCAATACCATAATAAACCTGAACAAACAAAAACTTTCCACCGGTTTCGGTTTTCTGGACAAACAATCATCGTTTGAAATCGGGGAAAGCCTGATGCCCTATTCGGCGGCCGATACCTATGGCCGGGCCTTGTTGGTGGGCGCGCTCAATACCATAAAAGTCTCTTTTATCGGCATTGTCATCACCCTTTTATTAGGCACCCTGGTCGGGGTTGCCCGGCTTTCCAAAAACTGGCTGGTCTCCAAATTGGCCGCCATTTTCATTGAAGTCATGCAGGATATCCCGATCCTGTTGCAACTCTTTTTCTGGTATGCCATTTTTTACGAATCCTTACCCGCCCCCCGTCAGGCCTTTACTCCTTTTAAAGGCCTCTTTCTTTCCAACCGCGGAGCGGCCTTTGCGGTCCCTCACGGCCATCCGGCCTATTATTATATGGGTTTAGTCCTGGTATTGAGCTGCGTGGCAATCTATTTCATGCGGCGTTGGGCCCGCAAACGTCAGGAAGCGACCGGTCAAATCTTTCCGGTTTTTCGGGTGTCGCTGTCGGTCATCATCGGTGCGCCTTTATTGACCTGGCTCGCTTTCGGCGCGCCCCTGAAAATGAACATGCCTGAATTGCAGGGTTTTAATTTCGAAGGCGGCCTAATGCTGAGCCCGGAATTCATGGCCTTGTTGATCGGTCTGGTTTTATACACCTCGGCCTTTGTGGCCGAAGTGGTGCGGGCCGGTATTCAATCGGTCGGTAAAGGCCAAAAAGAAGCGGCCATGGCCATCGGCTTAAGACCGGCTTGGGTCCTGAACCTGGTTATTTTGCCACAGGCTTTGCGGGTGATTGTACCGCCTTTGACCAGTCAGATGCTCAACCTGACCAAGAACAGTTCGCTGGCCGTGGCCATCGGTTTCCCCGATTTTGTGGCCGTGGCCAATACCACCATCAATCAAACCGGTCAGGCGATCGAGGGCGTGGCCCTGATTATGGCTGTTTACCTCTTCTTCAGCCTGTCCACATCCGCTTTCATGAACTGGTATAACAAAAAAGTCAAACTCGTAGAAAGATGAAAAAATGACACCCATATCTCTTTCAAAAAGCGACCCCAATGAAGTGAAGCCGCCCATAACCAGTATCGGCGCGATCGGTTGGCTGCGAGCCAATCTGTTCAGTAATGTTCTTAATTCCATTCTCACGATCGTAACGGTCCTCCTTTTGCTCAAGGTTGTTCCGCCTTTGATCAAATGGGCTTTTATCGACAGTATCTGGTACGCAAGCAGTGAGGTTTGTAAAAACGCTGCCGGAGCTTGCTGGTCGGTTATCCCTTCCAATATCCGTCTCATTATTTTCGGTCTGTATCCGCATGCCGAGCATTGGCGTCCTTTTGCGGCCATGATCCTTTTGTTTGCTCTTCTTTTTTATTCCCAAAACCGCAAACACTGGAAAAAGCATTTAATCTATATATGGATCGCCGGCTTGCTGATCATGGGTCTGCTCATGAAAGGCGGGCTTTTCGGACTTCCTGCCGTTGAAAGCACTCAATGGGGCGGCG
>RPPU01000791.1 GCA_003819975.1 Desulfobacteraceae bacterium | reverse complement strand
GCCGATGCCGGGGATTCGCCGGCCTACCTGGTTTATGGAGGCGACCGCGCTTTAACGATCGACGGCGTTTCGGTTGTTCCCTGGAAAATGGCCGCCGATCGTATCGGCATGTGACGATAACATCCTCTTTGCACCACGAACTAAGTTCGTCCCTTGACAGGTGTGGGGGTAGATTGTAAAATGTTGGCATATTGTTCTATAAGTACAATATATATGATGTAATAATTGTTAATATTGACAATAATGGCAACATATATTATCCTCATGTGAGAATAATTTCATGAGGTGATAAATGGAACGTCTTGCTTATCAAGCACTTAAATCGTGGAAGGCCAATCCGTCCCGCAAACCGCTTCTCGTTCAAGGTGCAAGGCAGGTCGGCAAGACATATTTGCTGCGGGATTTTGCCTGTAGGGAATATATGGATTATGTTTATCTCAATTTTGAAGAGACTCCGGATTTATCATCGCTTTTTTCCGGTGATTTAAATCCCTCCCGGGTCATCGAAGCGATTTCCGCCTTTCAAGCAAAAACAGTCCGGCCTGAGTCCATGGTTCTTATTTTCGATGAAATCCAAACATGCCCACGGGCAATTACGAGTTTGAAATATTTCAACGAGCAAGCGCCGCAATACCATATCATGGCCGCCGGTTCTCTGTTGGGCGTAAGTGTTGGAAAAACAACAAGCTTTCCTGTCGGCAATGTGAATTTCCTGAATTTGTATCCACTCACTTTTTTTGAATTCTTAACGGCCATGGGAGAAGATCGGCTGGGCGCTCTTCTGAAGGAAAACTCGGCGTTGGCCCCCATCCCTGATGCGCTCCATAATCGGCTTTCCGAGTTGCTGCGCCTTTATATGTTCCTTGGAGGAATGCCGGAAGCCGTCCAGAGTTATATCCGATCGAAAGATCTCATTCAGGTGCGAAACATCCAAAAAGAGATCCTCAAGGCGTATGAACGCGATTTCTCCAAATACACCACCCCAACCCAAGCCGTCCGTGTCGGTGAAATCTGGCGCTCGATCCCGTCGCATTTGGCCCGTGAAAACAAGAAATTCAAGTATAGCGCCGTCAAAAAAAACGGTCGGGCCGTTCAATTTGAGTCCGCTGTGGAGTGGTTGCGCAGCGCCGGTTTGATCTTGAAGTCCATCAATATCACCCGGCCGCAACTCCCCTTGTCGGGCCAGGAGGATTTTCAGTATTTTAAAGTGTATCTTCTGGATTGCGGCCTGTTGGGCGCCATGGTGGATAATCCACCCCGGACGATGGTTCAGGGTGATATGATTTTTTCCGAATACAATGGAGCTTTCGTGGAGAACTTGGTCGCCGCCGAGCTTGCCCATTTCACTCAAGGCGAGCTTCATTATTGGATCAGCGAAGGGATTGCTGAAGTCGATTTCATTGTCGTATACGAAGAATCCATCCTGCCTTTGGAGGTCAAGAGCGGACTCAATCGAAACATCAAGAGTCTGCGTGTGTATGCGGATAAATTCAAGCCTTCCGGAATTTACCGAACCTCACCGCGGAATTTCGATCAAATCGCCGATTTTGTCAACATTCCTCTTTACGCCATCGGTCTATTTCCAGAATCATATCATCGCCGGCCCGGCCTATCCGGAAAGGGATGAAAAGAATGCGAGTTATCGTGCCTGTTGTCATCAATGTTTTGTTGGTAGCCTAGGTCAAAGACTGCGGTATAACCCACAATACGGCGAAATGGATCTCCGTCCTGGGAACGAGTTACATCATTTACAACCGGGGCTTGGCCTCCAACCTCTATTTCTGGAGGAACAACCTGTTTCCTTCCCATTGTGCGATTGGTTGTCTCGAACGAAAAGGCCTTGGTTTTTTTTTCTCTCTGATATAATAAAATGGTCGGGAAGTCTTGGAGGAATAAAAGGGGGGGTAATGCCGGATTTACAAAAAGATGCCCGAACGATCTTATTGTCATCGAACCATGGCGTTTTAGAAACACTGATCCGACGGGAATTTCCCCTCACTCGGATTTTCGTCGGCGACCAAAGAATGGAAAAAGATCCCGATCTTGTTTTCGCCGAATGCGATTT
>RPPU01000790.1 GCA_003819975.1 Desulfobacteraceae bacterium | reverse complement strand
TGGTGAAGGGTGTCGGTTCCATGCCCGATCACAATGCCGTCAATCCCTTTTTTAATCTCGTCGCCGATCGCCTGAGCCAAAACTTTATACTGTGACGGTCCCATATTTTCAGAAAAAACAGCGAAAAGTTTTTCCGTGCTCAAATTGCAGATATCCGCCAGTTCGGGCACGGCGCCATAGAGCTCTCCCGGCGAAAAAGCCGGAATCACGGCGCCGGTGCGGTAATCCAGGCGCGAAGCAATGGTTCCGCCGGTGCCCAATAATTTTACATTGCGCCTTTCTTTTGAAAACGGGAATTCCTTTTCCGGAATCTTATAATGAGCTTCTTTATAACCGTTTTCGTCCATCGCCCGGATCGTGTCTACATCGATGCCGATATTGTAGCCGGTCGACAGCTTCAAAACAATGTGACGGTCGTCGTCATTTTCGGACCGCGGCAATACAATACCCTGAAAATCGCCGCGAGTCGTCTTTAGTTTGGCCTCACTCCAAACCCGAACTTTAAAACTCTTCAATACTTCCAGGGCCCTGCCCTTGTAGCCTTTATAAAGATCGGTCATGATCGTCTCCTGCGCTGATCGCCGCGGCCAACTCAGGCAAGGCCACATTGCCGGCGGCCAGCGGACGAAGTTCTTTCATCATCCAGCGTCGGCCGGCATGGGGATCTCGGGATGTCCGGATTTCGGTGAATGTGCGACGCAGAACCGGAATATGCGCAAAAACATGGTCGGGAGTTCGGCGCGAAAAGTGCAAGTCGGCCAAAACAGAACTAAAATCCAGATCGGGATGTTCGTATGCGACCGGCAGCATGTCGAAGAGGATCTCAAGTTGAAGATTCTGCTCGCGGATAAAAGCAAACAAGTCATATATTCTTTGAAAATCAAAAGGCCGGTCCGGTCGAACCCGGCCCTGCAAGTGCTTGAACCGGTGGGCCAAAAGCGTGGCTGTAAATTTGGGCGTCACTTTGAAATCCGCGGCGATCCGTTCCACCCAAGGGATCAGGTTGTTTCTTAACAGATAGTGAAAAGTATCCGGTGGTACGCGCCATTCCTGCAATTGCTGCAACCGACGATCAACTCCTTTAGGCAACCGATTTTGAATCCGGTCGATTAATTCCTGGATAATGGAAACAGGCGCGGAATCGGTATCCGGATACATGCGGTTGGGGCCGGGCAGCACTCTTTCAAACAGGGTGGTGCCGTCCGGCATGGATTTACGGGTTTCATTGGGCACGCCCGTAAAGGCCAATGCGCAACGTTCCGCAATGGTTTCCAGGCCGGTTTGGATATCCGCTTCCGGACCCCAAAAAAGGAGCTGGGCGTCTTTTTCCTGGGCTTGAAGCAGATGACGGACGGTTTGAAAAGGGTCGGGATCGCTTTCGGTTTTTTGTTCTTCCGAATGCATCAAGTTCGGCTTTTCAATCCCGGCAATCACCTTGAGCCGGTCGCTGATTTCATCGGCGAACGTGCGTCTGGGTTGATTGAAAAAGGAGAGCAGGCCGTGAAATCCCGGCAGATTCACGGCAACCAAGAGTTCTTTTCTCTCAAGAGCGTCTCGGATTATTTCCGGCGGATTTTTAAAAACGTCCCTTCCCGCGACCATGGACCGGATTTTCCAACTCGCCCTGTCCGGGATGCGGGACAAAAGCTCTTTGCGGATTTCCAAAAGGCTCTTTTGCCGAAAAGCTTCGTTGTGAGTCAACTCCGGAATGAGGCTGATATGGGCGACGCCCTTTATTTCCACGCGCGTGCCGCCTTGAATGCTGACATTGACATCCTCGCGGGCTGCGCCGATGCCGGTGCGGACTTTTCCGGTGCTGCGCGTCAAAAAACGGATATAATGGGCCGCTTCAGCGACTTCATCCGGAGTTTTCATATCCGGATAAGTAACGGTCTCGATCAACGGAATGCCCAGACGGTCCGTGGTATAGATCCGCACGTGACCGATGTCGGAAATTTCCCGACAGGAATCTTCCTCCATGCTGAGCTGAATGATCCGGACGATTTTGTTCTTTACCGGAATCCGGCCTTCAATACCCACAATCGCGGTGCGTTGAAAACCGGCC
>RPPU01000789.1 GCA_003819975.1 Desulfobacteraceae bacterium | reverse complement strand
TGATGAACAAAAAACAATTCTCCGAGGCGGCCGTCGTTCTCGACGGAATCAAGGCGCTCCCATTTGAAGGGGCGAGCGAAATCCAAAGCCTCTTTGCCCAAACTCATATTCAACTGGGGGTGGAGAAGTTCAAGGCCAAGGATTGGACGGGCGCGATCGCCGAACTCGAACGCTCCGAAGAATACCCGGAGTCGCTCGGCAGCGGAAAGCCCTTCGACGCCGACGTCCGGCTTCAAGATTATCTGATCGGGCTGGCCGCGGAAAAACTCGGGCGGAAAGATAAAGCCGCGGCGGCGTTTCAAGCGGTCGTTGATTTCACGGTGAAGTACCCGAACCACCGCGGCCCCGGCGCGTATGCCGGAGGATTGGCCTTGAGGCGCGCTGGTCAAACGGCCAAAGCCGCCGAAATCATGAAAACCGCCTCCCTGCCGTCCGCGGAAATCCTGAATGTATTGAGGTAAGGTGGATTTATTCTGGATTATTCTCTAGAAAAAAACCAGGAATGTTTCATGTGGGCGCTCCAATTCCTATAAGGGATGGATCCTGGTTATGGATAGATCCCCTGGATCTTAATTCGGGGATGCAAAAGTCCTTGTCTATTATAAGGAAGTTTGAACTCAGAAATGATGAAAGATAAGTTTTCCGAATGCTTCCGGAGATTAAAGTTTTTTCAGCTCGTCGTTTTTACAGCCAGTTGGATATCGATCCAGAAATTATAAACCGGAGGGGGGCCGCTGCCGCCCCAGGAACCGACGACGTAGTGGTCGATCGATTCGCCGGCTATCCCCGAATTGTCTCCCGATGCTTGCCTCAACCGAGCCGCCCTCATCTCGTCGGTCAGGCCGCCCCATTCGAAACCGATCTTGACCGTTTTGCCGGGCTCGACTCCCAAGCCGGCCGGGTGCGCATCATCAACGGTCAGCGGGATTCGGAATTCATAAACCGTTCCCGTTTCCGTTCTTTTGAAGCGATATTTCGGCAGATCGATTCCTTCCGCCCCCGTCTGTGGAGCGGATGAGGTTTGGGGTTTCTCCTTAACGAGAAGTTCATAGTCAAAAACGGTCAAGGCGCGTTGGGTCCGGAGTTTGGTTTTTTCTTCTTCGGATATCATCTGCCCTTTGCTTTCCAAGGAGGCAATGAACTCATCGGGCTTGACCATCTTTTTAAAGAATCGCAAACCCCGGTCCTTTTTCTTTTTGCCTTCGGTGTTGAAAAAGATCTTCATTCCTGTGGCATCGATCGAGCTTAAAAATTTCGGATCCTTAAAAATCATGATCAAATAGATGTTTTGGCCGTCGTTTCGAAAGGCAAAATCGGCCTTGACTTTACTTTGGGGGGAAAAGACCGCCTCCGCCCAATCCGTATTGAGACCGTCGATGTTGAGCGGGGCGACGGCCCACTCGCTTTTAATAATATCCTGGGCTGAGGAAAAGACGGGCGGGATCAAGAAGACGCCCAAAGCCAGAGATAATATGAAAATCGCTTTTTTAGGCATGACACGCTCCTTCCATTATTGCGGCCTGACTTCAGACCTCGACAAAAACATACCACTCGTTGCGAACCGCTGTCAACAACGGGCCTTGACCCGCAGATTGCCGATAGCGCATTATTAATCCTTAATATATGCCCCGGGCTTCAGCCAGGGACGTTGAATGGTAGATTGGTGGTGGATGAATAGGGAGTTTCTCGATAAAGTGATATTCAAAATATTGGATGGAATTCAAAAAAATGGATGTTTTATGGATGATTAAAATACTAACTTATTTAATATAAACAAGTTAATATAAAATGATTTTGGTATGTTTTTTGCAGTATTCATCCAAGATTGGATGTTTCTGTTTACAAGCTTCAGGAAATGGCTGTCTTGTTGAAGGATAAAGAATGTTGGATATCTCGAAGACTGGAAGACTATCCATTGAAAGGGGGTGGAAACCCGCTAAAACAATGATCATTTGAGGCTTGGAAGTTGAGTCTTTTTTAGACTTAGGGTGAGAAGAGTAATTAGAAGGAGGGCTTAATGAGCAAGTTTAAAATCATCACGTCGGCCTTGGTCGGCCTTCTCCTGATC
>RPPU01000788.1 GCA_003819975.1 Desulfobacteraceae bacterium | reverse complement strand
TATTGCAGGAAAACGGAAAATGGAAAATTCGGTATGTGTTGCTGGAAAACAAATTCATAGGAATCTTTATCAGAATCCTGAAAGAGGCGGGTTTTAAGATCCAACTGATTATTGCCCCATGAACCGTTTCCAAGGATATTGCGGATGCTCAACATGAGTTCACCGCGGCCCATATAGTCGAGAAAATCGTCGTTTCTTCCGAGTGCGTGTAAATAGTCGTCTTGATCATTGTACCCGTAGGCGTGCCAGAATTTCATCTGCAAAGCCATCTTATCCTGAATAAAAGGCTTGAGTTTTTCCGGCTTTTTTTCAGGTTCTAAGCCAAATGAAAAAGCGATATATTGCCGATTCCAACTGCGCGACTTGGCGCCGTCCTGGCCGTTGGATTCATGTTCAAAGGGGCTCACCATAAGATTTCGCAAGTAAATGCCTTTATAAATCCGGAAGTCCAGGGGATAATCCAAGAACATCTCCGGATTGTAATTGCTCTCTTCGAACGGCGCGGAAGGCTGACCGATATTCCAGAATGATTTTTGCGTATAAGCGAAATAAAGAGGAATGTATTTGTGCTTGAACAGCCACAGATCGTTCTTCAGCACCCGGTATTTAAAGCTGAATTGAAATTTTATTTGAGCATCCTCGTCGCTGAACCACTTATTAAATGCAAAATAGTTGGGTTTGTATAAAGAAAACGAGTGGTCGTCTTTTTGATCGTTGGATTCGGTTTGCGCGGCAACCGTTGCTTGATCAAGCGGGGCTTGTTCCTCCACGCTCTTGGGCGGCAGGGCGGCCGGCGGTTCTTGGGCGAATAGGGCCGCCCAAACCGAGCAGGAAAACCAGCATAGGGCGATCGAAAAAATGCGCAATGTTTTTTTAAGTTTCAAACCGGCTGATGGCCGGCTTTTATTTCGGTAATTTTTTGTCATCGGCAACCCGAAGAGTGAGAAAGCTTTAAAACGGATATCCAACCCATAGCCAAATATAAGGTTGTTGAGGCCCGGATGTCAATGAGAAAGCCGGCGCCGAGCCGGTTAGGATGGTCTTGATAAAACGGATCCCTCCGGCGTTCGAGCGCAGGGCGGCTGAACGGTATTTTATTGATTTGGCAAATCCAATTATAATACAATCAACGGCAACTCAGGCAGTTAGGCTATAGACTGTAGACTATTAGCCGTTCGGTATGGCAAAATTAAATTTCAAACCGGATGATTCACCATAGATAAAAGTGATACGATCGTTTTTTTACCTATAACCCAAATACCTATTGTCCATCTGCCTGAGCGGCTACTAAACTAATTCGGTTTATTAAAAGGAGATGCAATCAGCCATGCAAATTGTTTTTACACCCCGGGCACCCAAGCCGGCCGGCCATTATGCTCAGGCCGTGATTCACGGCGATCTGGTTTATGTTTCGGGACAACTCGCCATAGACCCGCAAACCGGCGAAAAACGAATCGGGTCCATTGAAGAACAAACCGAGCTGGTTTTACGCAATATATCGGCCATATTGAAAGCCGCGAACAGCGGAATGGATCAGGTGCTCAAGACCACGGTTTATATTGCGGATATCGCTTTATGGGAGCGGGTAAACCGGGTTTATGCGGATTTCTTCGGCGAGCATCGCCCGGCCCGGGCCGTGGTACCGACCCGCGAATTGCATTTCGGTTTTCAAGTCGAAATAGAGGCGATCGCGGTTGTGAACCATTAGTAGGAGAAATAATCATGGATCTCTCACAATTGGAAACTCCTTGTCTTGTTCTGGACAAGGGAAAATTGGAAAAAAATATAAAAAAAATGCGGGATCATTTGGCGCGGTTGAATGTTCCCTTGCGGCTGCATGTCAAAACCGCCAAATGCATGGAAGCGGTGCGGCCGGCCCTGGCGGGTGACGCGAAAAGCATTACGGTTTCCACACTGAAAGAGGCGGAATATTTTTTCAGCCGTGGCATTACGGACATTCTTTACGCGGTGGGCATGGCGCCGACCAAATTCGCCCATATCGCCCGTCTCAGAAATCAGGGCGCGGATATCAAGATTATTTTGGATTCCATGGAACAGGCCCGCGCCGCGG
>RPPU01000787.1 GCA_003819975.1 Desulfobacteraceae bacterium | reverse complement strand
ACCAGGCAGGTCCCGAATACGGGGTCCCGGAAAGGGGCGCGGGCCTCGGGTTCGGAAAGCTGCGGGGTTTGGCGCACGTTTTTATCCGCGACGAGCACAGTTCGCGGCCCCGCGCAAGAGAGCGGCGCAACCGGCTTGGCCGGGCTTGCCTTCTGAGCGGAACGCCCCGGCACGGCCCAGAAGACGAGAGTCAGAACCAGCGTGAGGGTAACCGCCGCAATGAAGCAGAGCCGGAATCCCGGCCGCTGCCATGCGACTCTATGTGCCTTCATGGTGATACCTCCATTGATAATAGGCCTGCCTTTGTTTAATCCGAATTATGCCTTAAGCTTTTTTGTTGGTTTGCCTGAAAAAAAATTTTTCAAACCCAACAAACCCAACAAACCCAACAAACCCAACAAACCCAACAAACCCAACAAACCCAACAAACCCAATAAACTCTTATTTGCAATTTATATCAAAAAACTTAAAAAAGTAAAAACCTGTTTTGGCTTCCTTTTCATCGCGCGGTCCTGTCACATCGACATGGGGAATGAGTCCCTTGCTCTCCTTTTTAAAGTTTTCAAGATAGATATACGCTTGCACGCGGAAATCGACGTTTTTCAGGCAGTTTTTATTGTCATAGGCGCCGCGGACGGTCAGTGGCCCCCACCAGGAACCGTCAAGGTCCGCATATTTGCTTTCCATGGAGGGATGAACGTTTATGGTAAATTTTACGGTATTCTTGCCCGCATTCATGACCATGTTCTTGGGGTAGGAGAAGAACGGGTTGTCATGCGCAAGATCAAAATCAACCAACTCGATATCGTCGTATGGAGTCTTAATTGGAAAAAGTCGCAGGACCAGCTTCATTTTGGGTTGCAAGACGGCATAATTGATCGGGTCCTTAGGATTCGGTGAAAATCCTGCGAGTTTGAACGGGCGGTCTGTTGTGATCTCCACGGTCATTTCCACAATGGCCAGTTTTTTCCCATAGAAAACGGGATTTAAAGAGATCAATTTGATATCCGTTACATTAACCAATGGGGGCGGTTGGAACGGCTGCTGGAGGGGTCCTTTATTCAGCTTATCACCCTTTGGACCTGCCAGATGGGGAACATTTTGGATGTCGAACAAACCGCTTTCTCCATTGACCCCTTGCGGGCCGAGCAAGCTAATTTTTACCAAGTATTTCCCGTTGGGGAGGTTGAGGGGGATTTGACGGTCATATTGATAAGATGGCAGTTTTCCCGGAAAAGAAATACCCCCCGGATTGGTCAGCTCCTTAATCAAGGTCTTCTTTGAATCAAGAAGGTCGATCCTGAATTTGAGCGTATTTTCAGCTATCTGATAGTTCATCTTCCATTTTACGGTAACGGTTTCACCGGTATTGAGGGATGAATTTTTCGATGGAAAGAGCACTTGCATGGGCGGGGAAAGAGGATTCAGTCCCGGTTTATTGGCAGTTTTGGGGGTTAGAGCCGGACTCATTTTAAACTCCCGGACGCCCGATACGCAACACGGGCTGTTAACCGGCGCCGGCACTCCCGATTTCAGCCAACAACGGGCCTTCGGTCCCTGAATCCCAGGATGCACATAGGTCCAGGCCTTACAGTTCGGGTCGTCCTGGCAGGCTTGCCGGCAGAGGGTCGGCAGATTTCTGGGGAGATCGAAATTATTGATATTCATGCCGGGACGGTCCGTATTTTCTTCGATGGTCTGAGCGAAAGATGAAGAAAAGAAAAATAAAACGATGAGTACGAAAAATGGCGCGATCAAACTTTTATGCATCTTAATTCCTCCACTTTCCCACTAGGTCTCGATTTTTTTAAAAAAGGTTTAAAATGATTTTAATAATACAAAGTCAGGCATGATGAGTTTTTTGTCAACCCATGAATCAGCAAAAGAGTTCATCAATACGGATTTCTAAAGGTATCATATATAAATTTGCGGAGCAAGGCGGCTCGGAACCCCTGATTCACCATCAAGGCATCATCTGCGGCGTTGCCTTCGTTCGCTCCTCACTGCGGCGTATGACTAAATACGCCTCATTCGTCGCGTGAAAGCAAGGGCAGGAGCCCTCGCGGGCGCCTT
>RPPU01000786.1 GCA_003819975.1 Desulfobacteraceae bacterium | reverse complement strand
GTTAACCCTATAGTTGCATAAAAAAATGAAAAAAAGAGTAGTAAAAACTTGCGGAACCCTATGAATAAAGGATATATTTGACTTGAAGCAGACAAAAATAACCTTATTCAGGAGGGCACCGCAAGTGAAGTCCAGTAAATCACAAATTCAATCGAAATTCCATAAAATTCCTATTCTTCGTTTTGAGGATCAAAAGTTGACATCTTTTTCAGGGTTAATCATTTTTCAAATCTTATTTAGACAGATCGACCTCAAAGAACGATTAAAAAAATGTTTTGATCATCTGAAAGTCTCTCCTATCTTCGGGCGTCATCTGGTCGTGCTCTTAATCGTCATCCATCTTTTGCTCGGTTTCCGCCGCCTGCGGGAGGTGGACTATTACAGGGACGACCCCCTGGTTCTGCGCTTGCTGGGCTTAAGACGGCTACCCAATGTCGCCACCCTTTCCCGCGCCCTTTCAAATCTTAAACAGGAGAATATAGATAAGGTCCGGGAGTTATCTTGCTCCTTGGTGCTGGAAGGATTAAAGCGCGAGAACCTGCACCGCTTGACCTTCGATTTCGATGGCACTCTTCAATCCACTAAAGGGCATGCCGAAGGAACCGCAGTCGGCTTCAATAAAGTTAGAAAAGGATCGCGATCTTATTATCCGCTGTTTTGTACGGTCGCTCAAACCGGTCAATTTTTTGATGTCCTGCATCGCGCAGGCAATGTCCATGATTCCAATGGAGCCGATCAATTCATGATTTCTTGTTTTGATAAAGCCAAAGCCGAGCTTAAAAATACCCTTTTAGAATCCAGGATGGATTCGGCTTTTTTTAGCGAAAAAACTGTATCTATTTTGGATGAACGGCATGTCAAATTTACGGCCACGGTTCCTTTTGAACGGTTCGCGATCCTTAAAAAGATTATTGAGCAACGCTGCCGTTGGCACAGAATCGATTCCGAGTGGGCTTATTTTGAGAACGATTGGAAACCGAATTCATGGGACACATCTTATCGCTTTCTTTTTTTACGCAAACGAGTTCATAAACAACAGAAAGGCCCTTTGCAACTGCATTTGTTCGAACCGCGTGATTTTCATTTTGATTACAAGGTTATCGTAACCAATAAATCCGAATCGGCAAAAAGCGTCGTTCTCTTTCATAATGGCCGTGGTTCACAAGAAGCCATCTTTGGAGATGCTAAAAATGATGCCGGGTTAGCCGCAATTCCTTCCAAACGATTATTTGGGAACCAGTTGTTTACGATTTGCGCCATGATGGCTCATAACTTATCGCGCGAGATTCAAATTTTATCCAATCCTGCTTCTGTTCGGGTGTCGCCCAAACGGGCATCCTTATGGACTTTTGAACGATTGGACACGATTCGTCATCGATTTATTCAAAGAGCTGGTCGTTTGACTGTACCGCAGGGTAATTTGACCCTTTCAATGAGTGCCAATCAGGCGGTGCAACAAGATTTGTTGCATTTTATTGAAGCTGTCCAGAGAGCAGCATAGAAAAAAGATCAAATTTTATGCAACGTTGGGGTTAATTCAAGAGGTTACATCTCTGGGCGAAAAGTCATTAAGCGCTTGACAAACCGCATTTGATATAATAAAAATAGTGGAAATTCTTCTCCGATAAGAATTTCTCGAGGACGAGAAGAGAATCAAATTCATCCCGAATAATATAAGAAGGTGTTATTATGCGTTTTCAAAGACCAATCGTCCTTATTGGTTTGTGTTTAGGTCTGTTCGCTTTCATGGCTCAAGCCGTCACCTACGAATATGACGACTTCAACCGTATCAAGAAAGCCGTTTACAGCGACAACAGCGCCATCGAATATACCTATGACAATGCCGGCAACCGCTTGGCGCAGCAGATCACGCCGGGGCAACCGGCCCAACTGGAGATCGAAGTTGCCGGCAGTCACGGCCGTCCCCTTCAGAATGTGCGGGTCTATGCTTTTAGTGCTGCCGGTCATTATACCAGCCTCAACACAGTAACCGATAGCGAGGGCCGCGCTTTCTTTGACCCGGCCCAGCTTTCAAACGGTCAATACAAATTCCGGGTCGATTACCTGGGCGGCCGGTTC
>RPPU01000785.1 GCA_003819975.1 Desulfobacteraceae bacterium | reverse complement strand
TTGGTCGTAAAATACGGGTCGAATATTCTTTCCATAATCAAAGGGTCAATGCCGTGGCCCGTATCCCGCACAGTCAAGCTCAAATAAAATCCCGGATATAAGGAACCATACTTTTCCGCTTGGCCGGGTGGAATATCGATCTCGCTCAGTTTCACTTCCAAAATCCCACCTTGCGTTTTCATGGCATGATAGGCATTTGTGCAAAGGTTCATGACAATTTGATGGATCTGGCTGGGGTCTGATAAGACCGGACCGCAGGTTTCGTCGATTTTCTGGATAATGGAGATCGTGGTCGGCATGGAGGAACGCATCAATTTCAATGCTTCTTTAAGAATCGGTTGGACCCGCAAAGATTGGGGATTGTATTCTTGCTGGCGGCTGAAAGTCAGGATCTGTTGCACCAGGCTTTTGGCGCGGTCGGAGGCAATCAGGATCTCATCCAGATTTTTCTTAGCCAGACTCTCTTCCGGAACCAGGTCCATGGTCATTTCGGTGAAACCGATAATGGGATAAAGCACATTGTTGAAATCGTGGGCAATGCCGCCGGCCAGGGTGCCGATCGCTTCCATTTTCTGGGCCTGGCGTAATTGGGACTCCAGTTTTTTATTTTCTTCTTCGGCTTTCTTGCGTTCGTTTAATTCCTGCTGTACCACTTCATACAAGCGCGCTTTGGCAATGGATCCGGCGATCTGATCCGTTATGGTAAAAAACAATTGGATATCTTCTTCGTTCCAGGCATGAGCTTGATACGACTGAATATTGACAAGTCCGATAATCTGATCTTCAAATTCTAAAGGTACGCCGATCCACGATTGAGCTTTGGTTTGAGTTGTCAATTTTATAGGCCTAGGCAAATTATTCCGCTCTTCAAGATAATTCCGGATGATTAACGGCTTTTTTTCCCTGATTACTTTTGAGCTGTAACCGTTTCCCAGAGGGCATCGTTTGAGAGGCCATTTCTTGTTTTCATCAATAAGAAATCGAAATTCCAATTCATTCGTAGCACTATCTAAAAAAGCGATGAAAAACGAACCGGGCTTAAAGATTAGATTTATTTCGTCATAAATCGCTTCCATCAATTTTTCCAGGTTATGCGCCTTGGCAGCCGCATTGCCGATGCGGTTGATAACCATCAACCTTTCCGCTCTTTTTTTGGCTTCCTCATCGGCTCGCTTGCGGTCGATGGCAATGGCGACCTGATCGGAAACGGATAAAAGAACTTCAAGATCTTTTTCATTAAATCGAAACGATTCGGAATAACTTTGCGCGCACATCACGCCGATAACTTCATTTCTAACTTGCAAGGGAACACCAAACCACACTTCCGGAACGGTTCCCCGGAGTTGTTTCCGTTTTTTTCGACAAAGTTGCATGATCTTCTTTTTATTGATTAATAACCTTTTTCTGGTTTTGATGACCATCCATGTCAAGGAAAATACTTTTAAGTTTCTTACGTCAAACACGAACTCGCTCTGGTCGGAAAAATCCTTTTCATCTACAACATAAGGAAACTTAACCAAAGCTTTTTCTTTGTCATAAAGCGCGATATAAAAATTGGGTAAATCCATAACCCGGCTCAGAGTTATATGGATAAATCGATAAAGCGCTTCCAGGTTAAGGGTGATATTGACCGCATTGGCTATACTGAATAATGTTTTCCGGATTTCCTCGTTTCTTTTTTGAAGCTCGGCTGATTTTTTATGATCGATGGCCAAGGCAATCTGTCCGGCCACCGCAATCAGAATTTTCTTTTCCTTATCGCCGTATAATTTCGCATTCGAGTAACTCTGCACGGCTAAAACGCCACTCACCGCGTTTTTCAATTTCAGCGGCACTCCCAACCATACTTTCGAAGGAGTTCCGAGCGGTTTTAAATTCATTTTACCGTCTTTTCTGAAATATTTTCTATTATGAACCAAAATCGGTTTTCCGGTGCGGATGACCTCAGAAGTGAATCCTTCCAAACGGCTGACATGTTCCATGCCGTATCGATCATAATACTCTTTGTCATAATCCTCAATGGAATCTTTTTCATCCGCATGATACAAAAATTTCATACTATCTTTTTCCGAATCATAATGG
>RPPU01000784.1 GCA_003819975.1 Desulfobacteraceae bacterium | reverse complement strand
TCCTTTCCTGGTACGCGATATCGTGATCATGGGCCGCGCTCCGCATCTCGGCATACTTGCCTCACCATCGCAAAAAGACGCCGCCATTGCCCGCAAAGCCATGGAAACGGTGGGCGTGTGGCATTTGGCCGAGCGCCCCTGCAACTCGATCAGCGGCGGCGAATGGCAACTGACCCTCATTGCCCGGGCCCTGGCCCAGGAACCCCAAATCCTTTTGCTGGACGAACCGACCTCGCACCTGGATCTGGGCAATCAGATGAAGATACTGCAGGTGGTCAAAGACCTGGCCGAGGGCGGCATGACCATCCTGATGGCATCCCATTTTCCGGATCATGCTTTTCTGGTGGCCAATCAGGTCGCCATTCTGAATCACGGCCGGATCGTGCAACACGGTCCTCCCGATCGAATCATTACCGAAGCCAACATGAAAGCCACTTATGACGTGGACGTGCGTGTTCTCTACGTGGCTGAGGGCGTGGAGCGCAAAGCCTGCTTTCCTTCCCTGAGAAACGTCAAACGGCTCATTGAACCGGATTTAAGTTCATTTTTAACCGATACCGACGAAGGGATGATCAACCAAGCATGAAAGACATAATAAAAAATAAAATTTGGTTTCAAGCACGACTCCTTATTGCAGCTTCGACCTTCTTAACTCTATCGCTTGCCTCCGGGCCCGTTCGCGCCGACGATTTGGCCCAAAAAAACGCCGCTGAACTCGCGGAAATCGAAAAAGCAGTGCAGGCTTTCTCGCCCGACCCGCGTTATGCGCATGACCCCTTTATTCTGATCACGTTACAGGAAGCCATTGCCGCCAAACACGAACAGAGCGGCGGCATTGGCGCCTGTCTGGTGCGCGAGAGTACGGGCGAAATCGTGACCCGCGGCCATAATCGCCAGTTCTCGCCCTATTTTCGCAGCGATCTGCACGCGGAAATGGACCTGATGAATCGCTATGAAGACCGCATCCAAGCCCTGAGAACCGAAGGCAATCCCCGCCGGGTGGAAGGGCTCGTCCTTTTCAGCTCCGTGGAACCTTGCCCCATGTGCCTGACCCGCATCATCAATTTTGGCGTGGCCAAGACCTATTATGCCGCGCCCGACCCGACCGGGGGCATGGTGCATAAAATGAACGACTTGCCGCCGTTCTGGAAAGAGGCGGCCGAAGGCAGAATCTATGCCGAGGCAGATTGTTCGCCGGCTTTAAAAGCGCTGGCCGCGCGTTTGTTCGCGCATGGCCGGCGTAACATAAAAACGAAGCAATGAAAGGAGAAATACGGCAATGAAACGGCAGTTACGATGGAAACGATTAATCTTAATATTGGTGCTTGTGCTTTTTTGTGCAAGCGCCTGGGCTCAGGATACGGAGGAAAACTCCGGAGTGACCAACACCGGCGTCTTTAACTTGGGTCAAGTCGTGGTGCAGGGCAAGGGTGAAACCATTACTCAGGTCACAACCGTGGACACGGTCGATCAGTCAAAAATAGAACTGATTGGCACGGACAACGTCACCGAATCTATTGATTCTGTTGCCGGTGTCTATATATCTGAAGGTTCTAAAGGCGCCAAAAACTTCACTATACGTGGATTCAACCAGAGATATGTCCCCATGTTTTACGATGGGATTCCAATCTATCTGCCTTTTGAAGGCTCCGTGGATGCCGGTGAGTTACCCGTTGGCAATTTGTCCCAGATAACCATTACAAAAGGAATCGCTTCCGTTCTTTACGGTCCGAATACAATGGGCGGTGTGATCAATATCGTTTCGCTTAAGCCCACAAAGCCTTTTCAGGCCGATTATAAAATCTATGCCGATAGCGATGAAATGAAATCATTTAATATTAATATGGGTTCCAGATTGGATAAATATTATTTCACGCTTAATTTCGGTCATAAAGAAACCAACAGTTATAGCCTTTCAGAAGATTTTGTGACCACGCCCAATATACCCACTCATGATATGCCGAATTCGGACTTCTCTCAAACTTCCATGTCCTTTAAGGCCGGTCTCGTCCCCAAAGAAGGTCATGAATACGCTCTTGGTTACAGCATGGTCACGGACGATAAGGGCTTACCTTTGACTGCCTATGGC
>RPPU01000783.1 GCA_003819975.1 Desulfobacteraceae bacterium | reverse complement strand
GTCATCCGGGGTTCACAGGAACGGATGATTAGGAACATCATCCGGGGTTCACAGGAACGGATGATTAGGAACATCATCCGGGGTTCACGGTTTAAAGATCAGCTATTTAGGCTGAAGGCTATAGGCTGATAGATTTAAATCATTAAAAGCACTTTGATTCCAGATCATCAGATTTATCAGATCATTTTTACTGTTCCGGGCTCTCGTCCCACATTTCGCGATAAGCATGGACATAAAAGGCCGTCGTTTCCGGATCAATATCATAATAATAACAGCAGAGTCTTTTATACAATACCAACATTTTATCGTCGAAACAGAAATCGAGCATGGCATCAAAACATTTTTCAATACGTCTCGAGTCACGGCTTTGCGCTTTCAGGATGGCCTCAACTTCAACCGCATATTGCGGTAAGGCAATGCGAGAAAGCTCTTGAACGCTCTGAGCCAATTTGCCTACGCGCAGAACAAGGTCATTCTTCATTGATTCTGTTTTACTCTTCATCCGAACTTTCCATATAAACCAATGATATTACGATCATCCATGTTTACTAAAAGCTATCTCAAAAATTGAAAGATGATTTTGATTAGATTAAAAATCCAGCAAAATTTCATCATTTTTCGTTCGGAACGTATTTGCAAGGTAACGTTTATTTGCTATTTAACCTTCTGATCTAACAATGCCACTCCTGCTTCCGTTGTTCTGTACCGTTGCAAACGGCTTTGCGGTTTATCGGGGACCGTCAGCTCCAATAACCCTGCTTTGATCAGTGATTTTACGGGACCACCGCGAAACTTGGTGCGGTTTTGTCGTCCGAGCACATGCATCATTTTTATCAAGGGCTGTTCCTGACGGCAAAATTGCAGCAGTTCCACCTGGTCCCGACTTGGTCCCGACTTGGTCCCGACTTGGTCCCCTGACTTGATCTTTGAAATTCCGATTATCCCTTCGGTTACTAATTGCATTTTAAAAGTGACAATCAAGAACCCTTGCCGATCTTCGAAGAGCGGCGGAGCCGCTTCGTGTCTCTTGCACATGGCGATCACCCGGTTGGTGCCCCGGCCCCAAACTTCGACTGCTCCGGTCCGATGAAAGGCTCCGGCAATCAAGGGGTTGGTCGGTTTGGAATCATGACGACCCGAGAGCTGCTCGACCGTGATGCCGATAGGGAGACGGCCGTAGCTCCGAATCTCGATGCGGTCATCGAAGATCACGATGGCGACATGGCCGGAGTAATGGGAGTAGTCCCGATGCATGACGGCATTAAGCAAGATTTCCCGGAGCGCATCCAACGGCACCGGAAAGCGATCTTCCCGGAATATCTTCCCCTTGGGGAAGCGCGCGCCGAGCGGCATGGTCCGTTCCAGAAACGCCATGCCCTCGCGCACCATGGCAAAAGCGTTCATGTATTCCTGGCGATTGTCCACAATTTCGCCGGTGATCTCGGTGCCGCGGAAACGGCCCAGTTTAAGCAGACACTGGGGATAATCGGGCAGAAATTTTTTACCGTAAAGCATTAGAGCAGCTTGGGTCGGGGCACCATCCACTCGCAAGCCGAGGCGATCTAAAATTTCGCCGATATCCCGGCTCGTATCCGGCGAAATCCGGTTTTGTTGGATGGCGAGTTCGCGCGTCCGCAAAATCTCGGTTCGATCGAGATCCTTTATGGTTAAACCCTCGGCCGGCAGATTCTCCCAGCGGCGTTTGGCATGGCCGCGTTCCAGCAGCAATCTTTCATATTTTGTTTGCGGCATCTTGCGGGTTGTGTTGCCGACCCGTTCGTGAGCCCGGCCTTCATAACTGTAGGGGATCGCGTCCGAGGCTCCTTTGACATTGAGTATCAGCACTTCCCGATTGTTGCCGACCGAAAGCCGCTCCACCGCCAGGTTGACGGGCGGTTCGAATTTATCCAGCGCCTGGGCAATATCGCGCAGGGTCTGGTCATTGACGATCTGACCTTCGGCCTTGCCTTCGGACCGGACACCAAAAAGCAGCATGCCACCCGAACCGTTGAGAAAAGCGCAGAGGGTTTGCATGCCGCCTTTCAGTTCACCGGTGGAGCGTTTGAATTCCAGTGTCTGACTTTCGCCCT
>RPPU01000782.1 GCA_003819975.1 Desulfobacteraceae bacterium | reverse complement strand
GGCTTGGGTATCTTCACCAGTTCCATGAAGCATGTGCGCAACATGCCGGGACGTCTGGTGGGTCAAACCAAAGACCAAGACGGCAAACGCGGTTTTGTGCTGACCCTCGCGACCCGCGAGCAACATATCCGCCGCGAAAAAGCCACTTCTAATATTTGCACCAACAACAGTTTATGCGCCCTCACCTCCGCCATGTATATGGCCAGTTTGGGCGGCAGCGGCTTGCGCGATTTGGCGCGCCTGAATTACGACAAGGCCCAGTATCTCCAATCGGCTCTTAAAAAAGCCGGTTTTAAAATCCCGTTTTCCGCGCCGACTTTCAATGAATTCACGGTCGAATTTCCGGCCGATTTTAAAGCACGCTATGACCGCTTGCTGGAAAAGAAAAAAATCGCGGCCGGCCTGGCCTTGGCGCCCTACTACCCTGACCTGCCGAACCACTATCTGTTATGCGTGACCGAAACCAAATCCAAAAACGATCTGGATGCTTTTGTCAGGGAGGTGCAATCATGAACCAAACTTTAGGCAATACCGGCTTAATTTTACAGGAACCTCTGCTCTGGGAAAAAGGCCGCAAAGGCCGTAGCGGCTTTTCAATCCCGAAGCAGGACGTGCCTTCTGCTGCCCTGCCGGCCGAATACACCGGTCCGGGACCTGATTTTCCCGATTTGAGCGAACTGGATGTGGTGCGCCATTACACCCGCCTTTCCACCTGGAACTTCGGCGTGGACAGCGGCCTTTATCCCTTGGGATCCTGCACCATGAAATACAATCCCAAGATCAATGAAAAAACAGCCGCTCTATCCGGGTTTCAGAACGCTCATCCCCTGATGCCCGCTTCTTTGAACCAGGGCGCCCTGCAAATGATTTATGAATTGGAGCGGTTTTTATTGGCCGTCACCGGCCTGGACGCCGTCAGCGTGCAACCCACGGCCGGCGCCCACGGCGAATTGGCCGGCATGCTTTTGATGTATGCTTATCACAAAAGCAAAGGCTCCATTCGCACCAAAATTATTGTGCCCGACACGGCTCACGGCACCAATCCGGCCAGCGCCGCCCTTTGCAATTTCAGGCCCGTGCCGGTCAAATCCAATGATCTCGGCATTCTTTCAGTCGAATCCATTGCCGAAGTCATGGATGAAGATACCGCCGGCATCATGGTGACCAATCCGAATACCCTGGGACTCTTTGAAGAAAATCTGAAAAAAATAGCCGAAATCGTGCATGCCAAAGGCGGTTTGGTTTACGGCGACGGCGCCAACATGAACGCCGTCATGGGCATTGTGGATGTGGGTAAAATCGGCGTGGATGTCATGCACCTGAATCTTCATAAGACTTTTGCCACGCCCCATGGCGGCGGCGGACCCGGTTCCGGCCCCATTTGCGTGCGCAAACAGTTGGAACCGTTCCTGCCCGTGCCGCGAGTCGTGAAAAAGGACGGTCTTTTCATGCTCTCGGAGGATTTCCCAAAATCCATCGGCAAGATGCACGCGTTTTACGGCAATGTCGGCGTCATGCTTAAAGCCTACAGCTACATTCGCAGCATGGGCGCGGACCTTAAATTGGCCAGCCAGTTGGCGGTGTTAAACGCCAATTATATCAAAGAAAAATTGAAAGACGTTTTTCATCTGCCTTATGACCGGCCCTGCATGCACGAATGCGTTTTTTCGGACAAAGTCCAGGAAGCCTATAAAGTCGCGACCTTGGATATGGCCAAACGGTTGATGGATTACGGATTTCATCCGCCCACCATCTACTTCCCCTTGGTGGTCCATGGCGCCATCATGATCGAGCCGACCGAGACCGAATGCAAAGAAGATCTCGATCGGTTTATTGAGACGCTCAAAGCCATCGCCAATGAAGCGCAGGAAAACCCGGATTTGTTGCACCAGGCGCCGTTCAGCACAAAAGTGAAACGACTGGATGAAACCGCTGCGGCTCGCCAACCGTGTCTGGCAGGCTAAAGGAAATCGGAGGAACCGATTTCCTAAAGGGATCAAGAAATCCGTAGAGACGATTTTATGCCTCTACGTTCGGGGTTCAAGGGTTCGAGTGAAACGATGAAAAGCCCTTGGACCCTTTTTTTAATACGTAAGT
>RPPU01000781.1 GCA_003819975.1 Desulfobacteraceae bacterium | reverse complement strand
CCGTTTTTTTGGCATTCTCGGAGAAGATATTATTATCGACAACTCCGTAAATCGTTCCGCGAACTCTGACACATGCGTCCGCGTTAAATATCCTGTTATGGTCAATTCTTATCCAGGTGGTTTTTAGGGCTGTATCATGTTGCAGCCAAATGGCATGCGACATATTGTTGCCGTCCAAGGTGAACCCGGTTACCCGGAACAGAGCGTTATTGGCAAGATCCGGTTTGTACTTTATTATCCCGGCAAACCCGTCCGTAAAATTACTTTTAACGATCGTTTTCCCCATGCCGGCGCCCTTAAGGATCAACCCCTTTTCGATCACGAGCGGCTTGTTCCAGGTTGCCGAGCCCGGCGGCACGAGCACCGTGTCGCCTGCATCCGCGGCCGTGACGGCCGCGCTCACTTCGGCATAAGAACAGTCTTTGGCTTTATGGGTAGCCGCGCCGAATACATTTACCGTAAAAAACCAAGTTATTAATCCCAACAAAACCAAAATGCCGTTTCCGTGTTTATTCATAATCCGCTCCTTTTTTCATTTTCCTTACAGTGTCTCTCCCCCAATCCCTTCGATCCATGTCCAAAATGGGCACTGACTTTTTCACTTTGTAATGCAATTTAGTCTTGACTATTTCACCTTGTAAGGTAAAATAGCCATAACATGGAAACACGCCCACTCTATCAGCATATCTGGAATGAACTGTCGGACAACAAAGCCATGGTGTTCATTTCCGGGCCGCGGCAAGCCGGCAAAACCACCCTGGCGCGCCTCATAGGCGCCCAATTTGCCAACGTGGTCTATTGCAACTACGACCTGATAACTCACAAGAAACTCCTGAATGAAAAACCCACGTTTTTTGAAGACGCTCCCCGCCGGGACGCTTCGCCGCCCCTGGTGATATTCGACGAAATCCATAAACATCGCCGCTGGAAAAACTATCTCAAGGGAATCTACGACCAGTACGCCGAACATTATCGCTTCCTCGTTTTGGGAAGCGGCTGTCTTAATGTATTCCAAAAAGGCGGCGATTCCCTGGCCGGCCGTTATGCCTTATTCACCCTTTGGCCGCTCACGCTGGCCGAGTTGATGAATCAACGCAGGACGTTGGCGGATTTCTTAAAAAACCCGACGACCGTCATCCCGCCTTTGCCCGACGCCGGCGCCCGTTGGAACGATTTGGGGCGTCTGAGCGGATTTCCCGAACCTTTCTTTTCCGGAAAGGAAAATGCCTACCGGCGCTGGGCCAACACCTATCATAAGCAACTCATCCGTGAAGACATCCGGAATATGACCGAAATCAAAAACATCGACGATGTGGAAATTTTGTTTTCCCTTTTGCCTTCCCGCATCGGTTCGCCTATTTCCATGGACGCTCTGGCCCGCGATATCCAGGTGTCTTTTAACAGCATTCGCCATTGGCTGAACATTTTCGAATCCTTTTATCTGATCTTCCGTCTTTCGCCCTGGACCAAAAAAATCTCGCGGGCCATTACGCGGGAAAAAAAACTCTATTTCTTCGACACAGTCGCCGTCGTCGACCCGGCCGCCCGTTTTGAAAATATGGTGGCCTTGGAACTTCTCCGCGCCGTATCCAACTGGAACGACCTGGGCGAAGGCCGGTTCGGCCTGCATTATCTTCGCACCAAGGAAAAGGAAGAAGTGGATTTCGTCTTAAGCGCCAACGACGTCCCTTTCCTGCTCATCGAAACAAAATTGTCCGACGATGTTCTTTCAAAGAGCCTGGCGAAATTTCAGAATCGTCTTGATATTCCGTCCGTGCAACTGGTCAACCAACCGAACGTATTGAAAATTTTAAACCAGGGCCGGACCCTGGTGATCAGCGCCCACGATTGGCTGCCCTTGCTCCCCTGATTCCATCCTCCCGGTTTCTTTAACTTCTTGAGCGTTGCGAATGAATCCTCCCAGTGCCGAGCTAAGCCACGCGCACAGGCTCTCGGTCTATACGATTTCTCGTCATTGTTAATCATCAGTCATCAGTCAACAGTCATCGGTCATCGGTTACCGCCGACCTCCAATCGTCAGCCGTTCGCACATTCTCACGTTCTCACGTTCAAACATTCTTTCAAACACCTATATGCGATTT
>RPPU01000780.1 GCA_003819975.1 Desulfobacteraceae bacterium | reverse complement strand
GCGGTCAGGGTGTAGGTGGTGGTGTTGACCGGGGTGACGCTGCGCTGGCCTTCCAGAGCTACGGTCCCGATACCTTGATCGATCGTAACCTGGGTGGCTTCGTTGGTTTTCCAGCTCAGGGTGGCGTTGTGCCCGTTCACGATCTCCAGGGGATTGGCATTGAAATAAAGAATCTGGGGCACGGGCGGGATAACCTGCACGGACACGGTTTGAACGGTCGTACCGCCCGGACCGGTTGCGGTCAGGGTATAAGTGGTATTGTCCGGAGGGCTCAATACCCGGCTGCCGTCCACGGTAACCGAGCCCAAGCCGGGTTCGATTTGGCAGGTTGCCGCGAAAGTCGTGTCCCAGGTCAGGGTGAAGCTTTCGCCTTTGAGAATGGCGGCCGGGTTGGCGGTTAATATAATCCGGGGTTTTTCATAAGCAATGGGATTGGTTTGGCCCTGGAACTCCTGCAGATTGGTGAGCCCGTCGTTGTCCTGGTCCTGGTTGGCGTCGGCGGCATTATTGGGGTTCAGGCCGTAATAGAGTTCCCACCAATCGTGGATGCCGTCGTTGTCGCTGTCCAGGGGGTTGTCGACCTTGGCCAGGAAGATTCCGCCCGGTTTGGCGTGAAAGCCGTCGCGCAGGATGACTTCGCCTTGGGCCACGAAGGTGACGTTGCGGTTCGGTTCCACGCTGGTGGAAACGCCGCTCACGATGATGTTGCCGTTGGGCGCATAGTATAGGCCGCTTTGTAGAATGCCTTGGGGATGGAGGTCTTGGGCGAGGAGCGCACCGGGGAAGAAAAGCAAACCGCATAAAAGTGCCGTTGTAACGATTCGTTTTTTTAACATTGTTTTTCCCTGCTTTTTTGTTTTTTCAGATCCTTTTTTACCGCAGACATCAGTAATTTCAATTTTCACGAAATTACTTTAGGACAGATGGCCGCGGATGATTTATTTTCTATCCGCCCCGCGACTGCGGGGCGGATAACAATCACGCCCAAAGGGCGATTAAGTCTCCTGCCGAGAACAACCTGCTAACTGCCGCCAAACCCTCCGCCTCGCGCAGCGATGAATTCTTTTCCCCGCTCAGGTCGAGCGGGGAAAAAATAATTCCTTTATCCGCGGCCATCTGACCGGGGTCCGCGGTTAAATATTCTTTTTCTTCTAAGACCATTGTAAACTTTTAAACCCCTTTTTACCGCAGACTTTGGACAGATGGCCGCGGATGGAGATTTATCGTTCCGCGACCGCGGAACGATAAGTTCTCACGCCCAAGGGGCGATTTAGTTCCGCGCTTAATTCTAAATATCAATATTTCTGCCGTTTCGTCAACGATCTTTCGCCGAAAATCCTACCGTAAAGAACAAGTCGGCCTTGTGCAGAATCTGCGGTTAAATATTCCTTTCTCATAGATTCAAAACCATTCGCTTGATTTCAACTTTCGATTTTTTGAAATTCATTAAAAGCCCAACTTTGATGCCGGTTGCCTTCAAATAACAAAGAATTTGCGCTTCGTGAATCTTTTCAAGTTTGTCTACAGTCTTTAATTCAATCACAACTTGGTCTTCCACCAAAATATCGGCGACATATTCGCCGACGTTTTCGCCTTTATATAAAACATTGATAGGAACCTGATTTACGGCCTTTAAATTTCGCTTTCGTAATTCGAGTAAAAGAGCATTTTCATAAACCTTTTCCAGAAAACCGGGGCCCAATATGCTGCTCACTTCAAAAGCGGCTCCGTTAATCTGATAGGTTAGGTCGTTCAAATCCATTTTAGAACCCATTTTTTACCGCAGACTCCGGACAGATGGCCGCGGACAAAGATTTATCGTTCCGCGACTGCGGAACGATAACCTATCTCGCCCAAAGGGCGATTTTGCATTGCCAACAACTCATGTTTATAGTTTCAGCTTCCCACTTCATTTACTTGCCCAAGCCTCCGCCTCGCAAAGGATTTTTTTTGAGCCTGTTCTTTGAGATCAAAAAATCCTGAAGCGCCTTCGCATAGCCTTCCGCCTTCGTCAATGAGCTTCGGCGTGACAAGACGGCGCGGCAAGCGATCTTTTTCTATTCGCCCCGCGACTGCGGGGCGAATAACAATCGGTCCTGCGGACGGCGG
>RPPU01000779.1 GCA_003819975.1 Desulfobacteraceae bacterium | reverse complement strand
CCATGTTGGTGAGCGGGTATGCGGAGACCGACCGGGTGAAGGAGGCCTTGCGATTGGGCGCGGGTGCGTATTTGAAAAAGCCGTATGCCCTGAAGAAAATGGCCGAAGTGGTACGCAAAGAGTTGGATAAATGAAGAAAGTTTTTTGACGGGATGAACAGGGTTGATTTTTGAGGTAGCGTAGGCTTTAGGCCGGATGTAGGGGCAGGTTTGAAACCTGCCCCTTACAACTCGGTTCTATCATTCAATCTTCAAGGTTTTATTAATGTCCAAGATAAGAATATATGGAGAAAAGGATGTGCGACCTGCGGCTTATAATAGGTCGGCCGCTGGGTATTTTCTGGAATTGGCGGAGAAACAACAGGAAGGGCAATTCTTTTCAGTGGAAGCTTCTATTGTCTTTAGCGCGTTTACTCATGAGGCATTTTTAAACAGTCTCGGACCGAAGATTCGAAAGGACTGGCAGGAGTTTGATCGCGTAAGACCTGCCGAAAAGCTCTATGCTATATGCGAAACTTTAAAATATGAACCAAATAAAGGTGCACGACCTTATCAGACGTTAAACGGCCTTTTCTGGTTTAGAAATTTTATTGCACACGGTCGCGAAGAAAAAGTTATGGCTAATGGGGAATTGCTTTCCTCGCGTGAGCGTAGCGAAGATTTTGATACCATCGAAGCTGATTGGGAGAAATACTGTTCCCTGGTGAATGCCCGTAATGCATATGAAGACGTCAGGATAATTGCTGAGGATCTTTGTGAAAGGGCAGGAGTGAAACGTTTTGTGCAATTCCCTTTCGGTACGATAGCAAGCGGTGTATATCAAGTTGAGAAGGTGGATTCCCAAATCAAATGAAAAAGGTAAAGAAAGACAATCGCCGATCAGGAGGCCACAAATGCCCATGCAAGTAGGTTCACACGGGAAGAATTTGTTCAAGGAGTGGGAAGGGTTGATTTTACACGAGTATTTGGACTCGGGCGGAGCGCCCACGATCGGGATCGGGCATTTGCTGACCCGGTCGGAACGGACCTCGGGTAAGATCGAAATCGGCGATCTCGCCCTGGACTACCGGGAAGGCCTTACCGAACAACAGTGCTGGGATTTATTGGATCAGGATCTGGATGTCGCCGAGCGGGCCGTGAATGAAGCCGTGACCGCGCGGCTGAACCAGAACCAGTTCGATGCCTTGGTGTCGTTTACCTTCAATATAGGCGAAGGCGCATTCCGCGGCAGCACTTTGTTGAAACTGTTGAACCAGGCTCAATACAGTGAAATACCGACGCAGCTAAGGCGTTGGGTTCGGGACAACGGCCACATTGTGCAAGGCTTGGTCAATAGGCGCGAAAAAGAGATCGTGCTTTGGAACACGCCGGTCTGAGAAATGTATGGCGAGAATGACTGTGCCTTTCATGCCCATGGCTGATCAGCGCGGGGTTATGTTGAAATCAGGGAATTGAGACGGGATTAACAGGATCAACTGGATGCAAAAAATAAATAAAATGGACTCACGACAATCTTTGTCAATGTGCGGTCGGTGATTGATTTTCTTAACGGAGGAAAAGAATGAATGCAGGATTGGTCGGAGGCATTATCGGAGGGGTCATCGGCTTGGCCGGCGGTGCGGTCGGAACCTACTTCAGTATCAAGAATACAAACGGACCCCGGGAACGGGCTTTCATGATTAAAACCAGCATCATAACCTGGGTCGCCATTATTCTGTTTTTGGGGCTGATGTTTCTCTTGCCGAATCCCTATCGCTATCTGCTTTGGATTCCGTACGGGATCCTGTTGCCCTTGGGTATTGTTTACGGCAACCGGGTTCAGCAGAGAATCCGCAAAGAGGAATCCCAGAGGAATGGAGGGCGGATGACGCAGTAACCCTCGCGTAACTTCTCGCCCTGTACTTAATCCTCCAAGTCATCTATCTCGTCAGCGGGTATTTTTTCAACCCGATTGTTCCGCCAAACAACAATGGCACGACCTGCTTTTTGATGTTCTTTGATCGCTTTTTCAATCCCTTTAAGGATTGCGTTGTGTATTTTGTCAAACTGTTCTATGTCTTCGTTTTGTTGCATAAATGACCCTCGGTAATCATATTCCAGGTTTCTGAAAT
>RPPU01000778.1 GCA_003819975.1 Desulfobacteraceae bacterium | reverse complement strand
TCCGGCGTGGTGGGCGCCGCCCAAGATACGCCAGAGATGCGGCGCGCCCATAAAGTAGGGACTGACATTCGTATCGGCCTTGACGAGCTTGTCTTCGTAAACGGCTTTAACGCCCGGCAGTGCGAGCAGTTTGGCGGCATCGTTTTCATCGAGGATCAGGGAAAACCCGTTGAAAATAACGTCATAACGATGCACCACCTTCAGGCCGGGAATTTGCGATTGGGCCGCGCTGATGAAGTTGTTCTGCTTCAATTGGAGGTGCTTGAGATAATCTTGGCTCACGGCGGAGCGGACATTCATTTTTTTTGCGCCGGTCGCTTGGGGCGCAGTGGCTTTCAGCCCGGCCGTGCCGCCTTGATAGGTTGAAAGCGGCGCATCGGTCAATTGGACAATCAAGCTTTTTGGCCGCAAGGCGGCCGGGACGCGCTGCGCGGAAACGGATTTTGAGCTTTGCAGGTTTTGTATTTTTTTGTTTTCAAAAACAGACTGCAACTGTATGGGCTTTCCGGCAACCGTTATGGGTCGGCCGGCTTGCGCCGGAAAAGGGAACATACATAAAGCGATCGCCAAAACGACGATCCATACACTCCAACGGCCATGATGTTTTTTCATGATGTTTCTCCTTTGTTTTGAAGATAATAAAGTCCACGGCAAAGCCGTGGCACCCCATGACTCAAAAATCAGATAAACCCGCATGAGATCTGTAACTTGAAAATACAAATCAATCTGACAATTTTGGTTTTATTTAGTTTTAATTTTAATCAAATAGCGAGGAATTGTTCCGTTTTTTGTCAATATTGAAAAAGCGTCAATATTAACATAAAAATAACATAATAAATGCATCAATGCGGATAGAAATAGCAAGGCTTTAGACCGCTGTCAAGCTTTAAAACCGATTCATAAGGGATAGGGCAACACAGGGTTGCGGAAGAAAGTTATCGAGATAATGAGATTAAAAAAAAATCAAGCGGTTAGCTTTTCGAGCCGGGAAAGCACCTGGGGCAGGCGGTAGCGGCTGATGGGCAGAGTATGGGTCCCCTGATTATATTTACGGCGATCCGAACCCCTGGTCCATTCAGGCCCGCGGCCTCGGTTTCACGGTCCTTTCTTTTTTCAACGCGACCAAATATCCTACCTCGCTTTTGTTTTTATTAATGACCCTGGGCCCGGCACTTGCCTTTATTCCGTTTTGCGAACGTATGCGCGGTCTCCCGGCAAAATTTTTTGGTGTTTTCGGCCGGGTGCCTTTGTTCGTTTATCTGATTCATTTGCCGGCCGCGCACCTGACCGCCATTGTGTTCAGCCTGATTATGTATCAAAAGGCTTTTTGGTGGTGGGGCAGCTCGGCCGGATTTCCGGCGAATTATACGCCGAATCCCATTGTCACCTATGCGGTTTGGCTGGGCCTCATTATTTTATTCATTCCCTTGGTTATCTGGTTTGCCGGGGTCAAGCGCCGATCGAAACAAAGGTGGCTGAGCTATTTTTAATGATTCTTTTACCTAATACCGGACGGTTATTTTTGGTGGGTTCCTTCGATGGAACAACATCCTGCCTATGTTGCTGCTGCCTGGCGGGTACGGGTCTGCTGGCGGCCTGGGTTTTTGCCGCCACCCGCCATATGGGCGTGATCCGGGCGCGGGCGATCGAAATCGTGGATAAAAAGGGGACGGTCATCATGGGGTTGCACAACCTGAAATACTTTAATCCCTGTTCTTCCAATTTCACGAATTATGATGTTCCGTAAACCCCGATTTTATGGATGAAAGACCCCAAAGGCAAAACCCGCCTTATCCTTGCCATCAGCAAGGAAGGGGAGCCGGGCTTAAAGTTTATGGATGAATGGGAGCAGTCCAGGGTTATTTTATGGTCGCAGAGCAGCGGGACGCAAGGATTGAGGATTTTTGATGCGCGCAATCAGTTGTTATTCTCAGCTCCCTA
Source organism: Desulfobacteraceae bacterium (assembly GCA_003819975.1). Next base: position 170 of record RPPU01000778.1, on the reverse strand, counting down.
AAGCCCTGAAATGAACAACCCCGCTCTCCGGCGGGGTTGTTCGGAGATTTTTAGTCCTTTTGATATTTGAAAGAAATACTGACCCTGGCGCGAAATAATTTAACCTTGCCGTCTTCAATGGTCATATCCAGCTTGGTCAGCTCGGCCACGCGCAGGTCCCGAACGCTTTC
>RPPU01000777.1 GCA_003819975.1 Desulfobacteraceae bacterium | reverse complement strand
CAGTACGCCGCGGCTGGAAACATCCGATGTTTCCGACATACCGCGCCGCTTATTGTGCACGGTCGTGACTTGCAATTGAATGCGGTGCCGCGTGGTGTTCTGCGTGATGCGGTTTTCTGCAAAGCGCGTGAGGTTTTCGTTTTCCACAACTAAAAAAAGGCCGGCGTCCGCAACCTTTTTACGTTTCTCGACTAATCGGATTGTCTCTTTGAGCCATTCTGTATTCATTTTTTCCCCCGACTGACACGGATATTGCGCACCCTGATCCAGGGCGCGCCGTTGGTCATTTGCGCGACTTGCATGGGCTCGCCTTTGCCGCAATTCTGAAAGCCCCTGGGTTCCCACCAGGCTGCCCCGCTGATACCGTCGACCGCGCCCCAAAATTCCGGGGTCACGGATTGATAAATGACGTCACGCAACATTCTGGTTTTCTTACCGTTTTTTATCTCGTAAAAAACATCCCCACCGAATTGAAAATTCAAGCGGCGTTGATCGATGGACCAGCTGCCGCGACCCTCAATGCAGATGCCGTTCTTGACTTCGGCAATCAATTCTTCGGGCGAGATGGCTTTTTCGCCCGGCATCAGACACAAATTAGGAATGCGGTTAATGGGCATGGAAGCATAACTGTCGGCACGACCCGACCCGAAAGAACGATTATAACCCGCGCGCATAGCCACTTCGCGCGTGGAACTATAATTTTTAAACATGCCGTTTTTGATAATATCCCATTTCTGGCATTCCACGCCCTCGTCGTCCCAGCCCGTGGTGGCCAGTCCGCCCTCCAGAGTGTTGTCGGCCGTAAAATGAATCAGGTCTGAACCGTATTTAAAGCCTTGTTCTTTTTTATCCAAAGTCACGAAACTGGTGCCCGCGAAATTGGCTTCATAACCCAAAACCCGGTCGAGTTCCGTGGCATGACCGACCGATTCGTGAATGGTCAGGGCCAGGTGCGAGGGGTCCAAGATCAAATCGGTCGGACCTTCATCCGGATATGCGGCCGAAAGCTTGGCCACCGCTTCCTCGGCAATACGGCCGGCTTGATCCTCCATATTGCGGCTCAGGATATGTTCCCAACCTTTGTTCAAGGGATAATCCAACAGATTGCGGGTCTGGCTGTCACCCTTGGCCGCGGCCACAGCCGTGTATTCGGCATTCACGCTCGTGATCAAGGTTTCGAGACTGGACCCCTCACTCGAAGCAAAAAACTGATGCCGCCGGGTCGCGCGCGTGCGCGCCTCGGTTTTGACAATGCCCTTGACCTTGAGCATAGTCTCATTGATGCGTAAAAGCAGGGCGGTTTTTTCATCGACCGGGATGCTGAAAGGGTCGATCCCAACCTTGGTTTCGAAGCGGCCGCTGTGAGCCGGTTCCGGCGCCAGAGTGATTTTATCGCGGCCCACAGCCACAGCCGAGGCTTTGGCCACGGCCACGGCTTCCTTGGCGACCTTCTCGGCCGCGCGTTTATCCACCCGGCTGATGGAAGCAAAACCCCAAGCCCCGTCCTTGAGCACGCGCACGCCGATACCGGCGTCATGCTGGTCGCCGATATACTTGGGAGACCGGTCTTCCACCAAAACAGTCTGATCCAAAACCGTAAGCACGCGGGCGTCGGCATAATCGGCGCCTGCCAGGCGCGCCGCCTCCACCGCGCGTTCAGCCAAATCTTTCATAACAGACTCCTGTCAATAAATTTATTCGTTAATAAAAATGATGACGGATTGAAACGAGTCGGAACAGGTTCCAAGTTCGCGGTTCAACGTTCTCGGTTATCAAGCCTCAGAATATGAAGGGTTTATTTCTGGTTTTAACCTTGAACCCTGAACCCCGGATGATGTTCCTCATCATCCGTTCTTGTGAACTTGCAAAAGAATTATACCAGAACCGCCTGAAAAGAGTCAATTTTCCCTCTTCCTTTCCGATTAATATTATTATATATTTTGAAAAGCTTGATTCTGTAACAATAATCGCCGTATGAGATAGAGGGGCCCGATAGGATGAACGATTTCGCATCTGCATCCAAAATACGCCCCGACCTCGATAAAAGTGTTGGTTTTTTGCTTTAAACCCTCGACCCCTGGACGCAGAGACATCAAATCGTCTCTACGGACCCCTT
>RPPU01000776.1 GCA_003819975.1 Desulfobacteraceae bacterium | reverse complement strand
CCGGAATCGCCCCGCAATTGACCGCTACAAAGGGATAATCGGCACGCGGGCTGAGATAATGGATGGCGCGCGCGCATAATTCCTTGCCTGTGCCGGTCTCGCCGGAGATAAGCACACCGGCGTCGCTTTTAGCCATTAAAGGGATTTTTCCGGTCTCGGCCAAGAAAACCGGGCTCTCTCCGACCAATTGTCTGAGCCCCACTTTCTCTTTAAGACTTTGAACCAGCTTGCCCCGATCGTCTCCCGGTTTGCCCCATCGTTCCAGGCGGGAAACAAGATCCTGCTCCTTAAAAGGGGCGCTTAAAAAATCGGCCGCGCCCCATTTGAGTAAAGACATCATTAAGTCTTGTTCGAAAAATTCCGCAACCGCCAGCACCGGCGCAATCGGAACCTGGGCCTTCAAGCTTTGCAATAACGACTTGAGATTCGAGGCCGGATTGAGCGGCAGGATAAGAAAAATGAGGTCGGGCAAACAGGATAATGAGACCGGACTTGTCTCAAAATGCGATAAATCAAAACCGGAAAGATCAAAAGAATGATAATCCACTGGAACGGCCACCCGTCCGGAGTGAAGCAGCCCGGTTTTTAAACTGCTTCCCAACTTGCCGGTTTCGGCCAAATCAATGATAAGCGTTTTTGCCAGTTGCATGGTTGACTCCCTTTCACCCGGGCAAGGCGGCTGCTTAAATAACTCACTAATATAATTGTCTTTTTTAGTTACAACCCAGCAAGATCGGGACCTTTCATTGTCCTGTTTCGGCATCATATATACCTTTCTTAACGCTTTCAATAATATAATTAGGTATTTCCAAAGAGGTATTTGGTTCAAATGTGAATGGATCTTTTTATAGTGGAATCATTCCTGAACGAATCGATTTGTTTGAATTATTTATGTTGCTGCGATAGAATGGGTTTTCGTTATTAATCAGATATAAAAAAAACCGCTCATAGGGAGCCTATCGAAGCATGAAATCGCTGAGGCTGCTCGTTCAACCCTCGACAGGAATCGTACAGAGGCATAGCAATGAACCTGAGAAGGGACAGATATCAATCAAAGAGGAAAACCTATGAACTATGAAGTGATTATTGTCGGTGGCGGACCGGCCGGAATTTTTGCGGCTTTGACCTTGGCCGATCTCGGCTTCAAGTCGGTTCTTTTATTGGAACAAGGCAAAGACCTGAAACACCGGGATCATCAAAATCCGGTCGAGCGCCTGTGCGGCTGGGGCGGCGCCGGGGCTTATAGTGACGGCAAACTGACCCTTTCCACCGAAGTCGGCGGCGTATTGCGCGAATTCCTCGATGAAAAAACCCTCTTTCAATTGCTGGAAAACACCGACCGCATGTACGCGGCTCACGGCGCGCCCGACCGGATTTTCGGCCAGGTCACGCCCCAATTGGAAGCCTTGGCCGACCGCGCCCGGCTGGCCGACTTGGAATTGATCCCCAACCGCATCCGTCATATGGGTACGGAAAACTGCGTCAAAGTGCTGGACCGTTTTTACAATTCATTGGCCGAACGCATCACCATTCGCACCGAAGCGACGGTCGCGGAATTGGTTTGCGAACAAGGCCGGATTCAAGGCATTGTGCTGGCCAACGGCGAGAAGATCTCGGGCCGGTTCGTGATTGCCGCGCCCGGCCGGGTGGGCGCCAATTGGATGAAAAAACAGGCCGCTAGCCTGGGGCTCAAAACTCACGCCACTTCGGTCGATATCGGCGTGCGCGTGGAACTGCCCGCCCCGGTCCTGAAGATCATCACCGACATCACCTATGAATCCAAGTTGATTCACTTCTCCAAAACATTTGACGAAAAAGTGCGGACCTTTTGCATGAACCCGTACGGCGAAGTCGTGACCGAGCAAAATGACGACATTCTCACGGTCAACGGCCACAGCTATGCCGACAAGAAAAGCGAGAACACCAACTTCTCCATCCTGGTCAGCAGCGCCTTCACCGAGCCCTTCGACGACCCCATTGCCTACGGCCGCTACATCGCCCATCTGGCCAATCTCTTGGGCGGCGGCGTGATCGTCCAGCGCCTGGGCGACCTGCTCGCCGGAAGGCGCAGCACGCCCGCGCGCATTGCGTCGTCAATATCGTGGTTGATATAGGCGATG
>RPPU01000775.1 GCA_003819975.1 Desulfobacteraceae bacterium | reverse complement strand
GGATATCTCTATTTCCATAAGGCGCCCAATGCGCGCGAGTTCCACGAAGAGACCGTGCGCAAGCTCGACCTGCTTTATAAGTACGACTGCCTGCGGGCCAACAAATCCATGTCGGCCTGGGGTATCGAAGCGCGCGTGCCGTTTTTGGACCGCGATTTTCTGGATGCGGCCATGAGCTTTAATCCGGCCGAGAAGATGACGGGGCCGGGCCGGATGGAAAAATATCCCTTGCGCAAGGCTTTCGAAGGGTATCTGCCGGAAGAAATCCTGTGGCGCCAAAAGGAGCAGTTTTCCGACGGCGTGGGTTACGGCTGGATCGATACGCTCCGGAAGACCGGCGAGGAAAAAATAAGCAATGCCCAGATGGCGAACGCCCGCTACCGCTTTCCCTACAACACGCCCGCGACCAAGGAAGCCTATTTCTACCGCGAGATCTTCGAGTCGCATTTCCCGGGCGAGGCGGCCGCCGCCTGCGTGCCGGGCGGTCCCAGTATCGCCTGCAGCACACCCACGGCCATTGCCTGGGACGCAAGCTTCGCCAAGAACGCCGATCCTTCGGGTCGGGCGGTGCTGGGGGTGCATCGGGAAGCAAAAGGAAAGTAGTCAGAATTCAGAATTCAGAATTCAGAATAAACCGCAAAAAAACATTCTTGATTAATAGAAAATTTCCTCCATTGGTTTTTCTGGTAGAGATGCACGAAATAGAGCCTAAATATAGGCTCTACTGAGCCGTGCGTCTCTACAAATTTATGCGCTCCAAAGAGGTTCCCCTCTAAAATAACGTTTAAATAACCCGGCATCACCCGGAAAACTATTTCTTTAAATTGTATGGAGCGAATAGGAGCCATTTTCCGAAATAGAATCAGGTTGACATCCAAAAAAAACAGGATTAAATTATTGACTGACTGGTAAGTCAATATGAAATGAATAGAGGTTTTTATGGAATGTCATCGTGATTTTCCCTGGAGCAAGGTCGTTTATAACTGGGCTTGTTTTACCGGGATACAGGTTTCCGCGGTTTTCATCGTGATCCATTTGGGCTTTTTTGTTTTCCTGGCCTACCTTCTCGTGACGGCTGCTGCTTATCTGTTGACCGCAACAACCATCTGCAACCGCTGCTCTTATTACGGTCGGCGTTGCGCTCTGGGCCTGGGCTTGGCCGCTTCATTGCTGCGGCGCAAAGGCGCGGAGGCTGAATATTGCGGGACTAAGCCGCAGGGGTTGGCCATTCTTTTGCTGGCGTTTTCAATCGCGGTTCAAATTTACGGGAGTGTTCGGCTGACCCTGCAGGGCGCCTGGTTCTGGCCGGCCGTGTTCGGCTTGTTTTTGCTGGGCCTGGCCTTGCCCCACCCGAAACTCATGTGCCGTTATTGCGGGCAACGGATAAATGAAAAGGGCGCCTGCCCGATCGGCCAGCGACTGGTAAGGCCTTAACCATGGATTTTATCCTGCTCACCTGTTAATAATTTTTGAATCGTATCGATATTGAGAAATAAGTAGCGCAAAGGAGCATGACATGACACCGCGAAAAGACGTTTCCTTGGAACGGCGAGCCCAGATGATTCAGGCGGCGCTGGCCTGTTTTATCCGCAAAGGGTATGTCAATACCAGTATGGATGACATTGCCGCGGAAAGCGGTTTGAGTAAGGGAAGTCTTTATTGGTATTTTCCCGGAAAAGAGGAGCTGTTCGTCGAATCGCTGAAATCAGTTTTTTCCGGCTTAGGGGAAGAAGTAGCCTCTCGAGTGAATCAGCACTCCTCCGCAGGGGAAAAATTGCAGGTCATGGCCGATGCGGCGGCCGAATTCGGAAAAACCAGCCAGGGTTATTTCAGCCTTTTTATCGAGTATTGGGCGCAGAGTTCGGACCGTAAAAAAGCAGGCGAATTGTGGAAGGTAATCCTTGAGCCATACAAGCAACTCATCGGCGGCATTATCCGGGAAGGAGTGCGCAAAGGGGAATTCCGCTCCGTTAAGGCCGAACCCTTGGCATGGGCTTTGATGGCAGCTTATGACGGATTAGCGACCTATCAGGTCTTCATGCCCGATTTAAATCTGACTCCGGTTTATGAGAGTTTTGCCCGGTTTTTCATGGAAGGGCTGCGGAAGGAATAATTCCTTAT
>RPPU01000774.1 GCA_003819975.1 Desulfobacteraceae bacterium | reverse complement strand
CTTTGGGGTTATTTGCCTTAAACCGCATTACCATGCGGTTTTTGCCGCTTTCAAAACTGCAGAAAACGCTTCTCGATCTGGGTGACGGTAAAAGAACGATTGCCGAAATCGTAAGCGAAATCGGTAAGGGATCCTCCGGTTCTAAAGACCGGGTTTATAAAGAACTCGATTTCCTTTATCGCGAGAAATATATTTTTTTAGCCAACGGCCGGGGCGCCGGCGGAGCCGCAGCCGAAATGGTACGGAAACTCGGCAGCAAAATGGATCGTTTCGGCCGCGCCGGGGATCTTTTATGGCTCAGCGCCGGGGAAAGAACCGGCATGGCGTACCTCCATGCCCCAATGGCCCTGACCCTGATATTGACGATGCGCTGCAATGCAAACTGCGCGATTTGCTTTGTGAAACCCCACGGCGACCGTAAGTATATATCTATTGAAATGGATACGCCCGACATTCTGAAACTTCTGGATCAGGCTGCGGAGTTGGGAGTTGATCGGATTCGTTTATTCGGCGGCGAAGCCCTGCTGAGGAAGGACATTGCGGAAATTCTCGATCATGGCCGAAGACTAAACCTGGGACTGGCGCTCTATACCAACGGCATCGCGATCTCCCATGAAGAGAAAGCAAATGACCTGGCCGCTCTCATGCAGGGTTACCCCTATTTTTATGTGCAGGTCAGTCTCGATGGAATGGGAGCTGCCCACGATTCACAGCGCCCGGGCGCCGGAGTGGATACGGTCAAACAGGCGATCCAAAACCTGCAAAACGGCGGTATCCCCTTTGCCACCAATACGGTCCTGAATAAAAAGAACGTATCCGAGATCGAAACGATCACGGCCTTTGCCCATGAACAGGGCGCGGAGAATATCATCTTCAACACCATCAAACTCTGCGGCGGCGGATCCGGTCTTGAAGATATCCGGCTTTCTCCCGCCGAGGTCCATGCGCTGCAGAAGCGGTTCGATCGTCTCAAAAAGCTTTACCCGGATCAGGAGATCTATCCCAACCTGCAGGAAACATTCGAACGGGCCCAACTGCTGGAAACAGCCGGTCTTTATCCCAAAAAAATGACTTTGGGAGGTTCAGGGCTGGCGCACAATTGCTTGGCGTTCACCTATTCAATGGCGGTTGCGCCGGACGGATCGGTTTTGCCGTGCGAGTTTTTCGCTCCTTTTACCGAATATTGGGGCGAGTCTCTTTTAACCCGCGGCCTCAAATGGGCTTGGGACGAGTCCATGACTTCCCGATTCATGCGGCATTTACCCGTAAAAGGCAAATGCGATCGTTGCGAGCACAGAGAGAGCTGCGATATGGGTTGCCCGGTCGAAAACAGGATGGTGACCGGATCTTTTGAGGCCTCGAACCCGTTCTGCTGGTATGAACCCGGTTGTTTCGAAAGCGCCGGAACCTTTCCGGAAAATTTCGATTATATTCGGCTTCAGCCGGAACCGCATAGAGATGCTGATTCATGAGGGCCCGGCATGTGGTCTAACCCTGCGGAGATTTTCCCCCGTTTAAGTCCGCACTTTATATTCTGGGCCGACGATCACGGCGCCTATTTGCAGAGCCTGGACAGCCTTGTCTCACGCGACCTAAACGCACAGGCCCTTGAGATCCTGAAGCAATGCAACGGCCGAACCTCGGCAAATGAAATAATTGCGCGGATCGCATCTTTATATGCCGATGCAACGTTGGATCGCGTCCGCAAAGATGTCTGTTCTTTTCTGGATACGATGGTACGTGAGGGCTTTTTGATTCCGGATCGCAACATGAAAAATCCGGAAAGTGTTTCGCCTTCCTTGGTTTATGTTTCGCTTACGGAAAAATGCAACTTGCGTTGCGCCTTTTGTTACGGACAGGGCCTGGAACCGGTAGAAGAACTTTGCGAGAACGATTGGCTGTATCTCTTGTCAAAGGTTTCCGGTTTTGTACCGCGGGGTTCCACCTTGGTTTTCACGGGCGGTGAGCCCACGCTTTATGGGTCTTTTGAATCGATTGCCCGCGCTGCCCGTGAGTACGGCTTTCGCCTCCAGATGTACTCGAATGGGACCTTGTTTGATGAAAAGCTGACAAACCTTTGCGCCGGGTTGGGTTTTGACCTGATCGGCATCAGCATTCATG
>RPPU01000773.1 GCA_003819975.1 Desulfobacteraceae bacterium | reverse complement strand
TTTCTTTTCCACCGAGAAGCCGAACTTGCCGATGTGTTTTCCCAAATGGTAATAATGACCATGACAGTAGCAAAGCGGTTCGGCGGCGGCCAGATCGAAAAATCCGGTGGCGGGATTAAAGTAGGCGGGGTCGGCATGAACCGCTAAAATGTCGGCGATGAACATATGGTGGGACCCCAGCTCCCGAATTTCTTTGACGCGGCATTCCAGGTTGATGGGGGATTCGGCGATGAGCGGGGAGCGGATAAATTTCGCAGCTAAAGGCGTGAGTCTCATTTCCTTGAACTTGTCGAACTTCCGGCCGCTTTTCACCCCGCACCAATCCACGGCTTTGGCCATGGACGCGGTGGTCAGGTTGATGGCGAATTCATTGCTTTTCCGGATCATTTCATAGGAGAAGCGTTCAGGCCGGACGGAGATGGAGCACATGGCGGGATCGGTGCAGATGACGCCGGTCCAGCTGATGGTGAGGATATTCTGCTCTCCCTCAAATTCCCCGCAGCTCACTAAAACGGCCGGAACGGGATAGAGCATGGTGCCGGGTTTCCAAAGCAGTTTTTTTGAATTTTGGGGCATGGGATCTTCTATCACAGCCGAAGTCGGGTGTAAAGAAACGGTTTTTGGGGTGATGGGGAGTAAAAATCAGCCGGCTTTTTTTATAGCCCGGTTTCATAAACCCGGTAAGTCTTATAGCGTTTGCCGCCCATGGCTTCGATACCGTGCTGCATGAGTAAATTGTCTTCCAGGATCCAGGAGCATTCGGCGTGATCATAGCCCAGGGCGGTCCCGTTGCGGAAGGTCTGGGCAAAGAGAATGCCTTCGGCTCCCTTTTTACGATACGCTTCCTTGACGCCCAACAGCATGACCCGCACTTTGTGGATTTTGCGTTTAAAATATAGAAATTTTAAACCGCCGATCAGACCGATTTTACCGTTGAGGCGTTTGAGTACCTGGTTGTAATCGGGCAGGCTGCAGGAAAAACCAATAGGTTCGTCTTTCCAATAAACAAAAAGAGTCAACTCCGGCACGACCAGCGCCTTGAGGTTTTTGGCCGTGTCTTCGATCTCCGCGTCGGTCAAGGGCACAAAACTCCAGTTCTTGCTCCAGGCTTGGTTGTATATCTCCTTGACGATTTTGAGTTCTTCGGCAAACTGTTTCATGTTTATGGGGCGGACCGAGAGTTCCGGGTTCTTTTTCATCAGATGTTCGGTAATGCGGAACAAGCGGCCGTCCCGGAAGGTCTTTTTTTCCAGCAGATAAGCGTAGAGGTCCATGGATTTTTTAAAGCCGAACTGTTCGAGAAGCGGGATATAGTAGGCCGGATTATAGGGCATCATCAGGCAAGGCGCGGAATCGAATCCATCGATCAGCAGGCCGCATTCGTCGTTGGTCGAAGGGCTCAGGGGGCCGATCATCTTTTGCATGCCTCGCGCTTTGAGCCATTCCTTGGCTTGCGTCAATAGGGCTTGGGCTAGTTGCGGGTCTTCAATCGATTCGAAAAAGCCGAAAAACCCGGTTTGTTCCTGATGAAAATCGATGTAGTTGCGATCGATGATCCCGGCTATGCGGCCGAGGATGCGGTCGCCCTCACGGGCGAGAAAAAGGGCCATTTCGGAATGAACCAGAAAAGGGTGGCCGGGATCGAATTTGGCGGACATATCTTTGATCAGAGGCGGCACCCAATGGGGATCGCCTTGGTAGATCTGCCAGGGAAAAAGAATGAAAGCGGTTAAATCTTTCTGCGTTTCGACTTGAGTGATTTGAAGCATACTGAGATCCTTTTTAACCACAGATGTCCAGGATAACCGCAGATGTTTTTTTGATCCTGGATTTTCAGGATCAATAAAACATTTATATTATTTCCATTTCTTTGCCGACTTTTTCAAAAGCAGCCAGGACCCGGTTGAGTTGTTCGTCCGTATGGGTGCTCATGTAGCTGGTGCGCAAAAGGGCCCGTCCGGGCGGCACAGCCGGGCTGACCACTGGGTTGACGAAAACGCCGCTTTCAAAAAGGCGGCGGCACATTTCATACGTTTTTAGATCGCTGCCGATCAGAATAGGAATGATGGGGGTCGTGCTGGCGCCGGTATTAAAGCCGAGCGCTTGAAAGCCGGCGAGCATTTTACG
>RPPU01000772.1 GCA_003819975.1 Desulfobacteraceae bacterium | reverse complement strand
CACGGCCGTGGTGGCCTCGTTCGACCCCGACCGCTCTTATCGCCCCCGGTGGGGAAGATGGTTCAAGGGGTTGTCGTAAAATCAGACGCACATCCATGCGTCTCTACTCATATTCAGACGTTGGGCTGGATATTATTAAAAGGTGCCTCATGAATGAGCAATTGGGAAATCAGATCATTGCCGTAGAACAGGCTTTTGCCGAAACCATGGCCGAAAGGGATTTTGAAGGATTCAGCTCTTTTATTTCCGAAGAAGCGGTTTTTTTTTCGAGCACTGGGCCTCTGCGCGGCAAGAAAGCGGTTTTAGACATGTGGAAGAGCTATTTCGAAGGACCCGAAGCGCCCTTCACCTGGCAACCCGAAAAGGTCGAAGTACTGGATTCGGGAACCCTGGCGCTCAGCACGGGTCCGGTCCATGATCCAAGCTGTAAACTGATCGGAACCTTTACTTCAATCTGGCGGTTGGAAGAAAACAATCACTGGCGGATTATTTTCGATATCGGCAATCCGGTGTGCGAATGAAATTCAAGAAGCCAAATTCACGGCAACTATCCTGGATCGCAACTATTTCCGCGGTTCTCTCGCCCTTAGTTTTGTATTTGATTGGATTCTACGATCCGCCGGATGTGGATGGATATGTCTGCGGGCTTTATATTCTGGGACCTTTGTTCATGACCTTTTTTCTTGTCGGGGTACTTGGGGTTATTGGATTGCTGGCAGGTATTAAAAACTATCGAAATCGTCCCGGGCAAAAAACATTACCGCATAAGGTTGAGTTGCTTGCGCATTTTATTCCTCTTGCTCTTGTCGCGGCCTTTATTGTTATGATCTTTGTTGGGTAAAAAAGCCAATCGGGCGGCCACGGGGGGACCGCCCCCTACGGCTTCATGTTGGTGCCTCTTTTAAAAAATCGGTTGACCGCATCCGTATAGACGATTTTATGTCTCAACGTTGACCGCCTCCATAATAAACGGGCGAATGCCTTCATAGAAACGATTTTATGTTTCTATGCCATTCGCCCTACCGGATTCACACATTCACACGGGCATACATCCATTGCGCACGCAAAAGGAGTAGATCGACATGACCGATCTGAAAGCTGTACGCATCGAACCTTGGGGCGCGGGTGATTTTCGGCTGCTCAGGAAAATAATGGGTGACCCGGTCATGACGGAACACCTGGGCGGTCCGGAAAGTCCGGAGAAGCTCGCGGAACGCCAAACCCGCTACGAGCGCCTGGCTGATTCGGGTAAGGGCCGAATGTTTAGGATCCTGTTAAATGTCACGGATGAAGCCATTGGATCGGTCGGTTATTGGACGCGGGAATGGCGCAATGAGCAGATCTATGAAAGCGGGTGGTCCGTGATTCCGGCATTTCAGAGGCAAGGCTTTGCGACCATGGCGACCGCCCTTGCCATCAGCCGAGCCGGATCCGAGCGGCAGCATCGGTTTCTGCACGCCTTTCCTTCCATAGACAACCCGCCCTCCAACGCAATCTGCCGAAAGCTGGGGTTCACGCTGCTTGAACAATGCGAGTTTGAATATCCGCCGGGCCGTTTTATGCCGTGCAATGATTGGCGTTTTGATCTTCTCGCGCGCGAGTTGACACCTTCATAGGGCGAATGCCTCCATGCGGACGATTTTCTGGCTCTACGTTATTCGCCCCTGCAGGTGCAGATTCAAACGTTCATCCGAACGAAAATCTTCACAGTAGCCATTTATGTCTCTACTTTATTCTTATTTATTCTCTCTTGTTTAATAACATGCATACACATGAACTTTTAAACGCTCCCACCGGCACAAAAATGCAAGCCGATCGATCGTTTCATTTATTTTCCGGCACACAATATTTTCGCCTATGTGCCTATTCTTCTTCTTTGGATGATTTCAGATTTTATTAAAAAGAAAGATTCCATAACGTCGATTCAAGAAACCGGTGCGTAAGGTAAATTGATTAGATATGACCTTCAAATAGTCAAGCAACTTATTGAATTATTTACATATTTCATTAATCCTTTCCAGATCTTTAATAATGCGGAACGATCGTTCCCGAGAATAGGCTTTCAGAAATTCCAGCGTTCAATAATAAAAATAAACGCCATCAATAAATTGATTGGACATTTTTTTTTTTTTTTTAAGTTT
>RPPU01000771.1 GCA_003819975.1 Desulfobacteraceae bacterium | reverse complement strand
TCTAAACGACGGCGCCGGCAACTGGACTTCTCAAAATCCGGCCACGGATCTCTCGAACGGTCATTTTACTTTTGACGCTGATTTTTTAGGTTCGGGAGCAGCGGCCATTGAACTCGACCTGGGTTCGGCTTACAACGGCACAGCCTGGGTCAACGGCTCAAGTTCCACAACCCAATATGCCGCTCCTTCCCATACCACCTTTGCCAATAGCGACGGGTATAGTGCCGGAGATTTGCGGGCCATTGCGGTCAGTACCGACGGCGTTATCAGCGGCAGTTACACCAACGGCCAAGTCATGGATCTTTTTCAGGTAGGTCTGGCCAAATTTAATAACCCTCAGGGTCTGCAGAAAGAGGGCTCCAATCTGTACACCGCCACCCAAGCGGCGGGCGCAGCGATATCGGGTCAGCCCGGCGCCAATGGCATGGGTGGAATCGTATCCAACGCTCTGGAGCAATCCAATACGGATCTGGGCCGGGAGTTTGTCAGCATGATCTTGATCGATAAGGGCTATCAAGCCAATTTGGCGGTCTTAAAAACCGCGGATAAGATGGTTGGAGATTTGATTCATATCATCACTTAGGGCAATAACGTGGTTCATAACGAGTTTCCGGACAGCCCCGGTTCCTTGTTTTCATTTAGGGACCGGGGCTTTTTTATACCGGAATCGGGAGGATGATGAGGTTTGGATCTTTCCAATAGTCCGGAAAAGAGAGCCAATTCCGCGGTCAGGATTCTAACTTACCGATATCATAATAGAATCCCTGTATTGACACTCTTCGCTTTTCAATGTATTTTCATTGCAAAAAGAAATCAGGCGTTGGAAGCCTGGAATTTGTTATTATTTTAAATCAAATGGGTCTGATTAAAGGAAAGAAGGGCAACATGGAATTAAAACAGTTTTTGGTCAAAGCGAAAATGAAGGCTTATGCCGGTTCCGGAGAAGGCGGCGCAAAAACACTTAGCGACGGCGGCAAGGAAATAGAGTACGAGGAAAACGGTTTTAAATACCGTGACCGGTATTTTGGGTTCAACCCCTTTGTCGGGCAAGAGGTGGTCTGGCAAGGAGATCAAATCGTTTGGGCAATGAATTATTACGGTCATGTTTTCAATCCTTTGGTGCGGACTCAAGCGGTCTATCAGTTCCTGCAAAAAGCCCTAGCCCAGGTAAAAGAAGACCGGCCTTATCGCGGGAGCCCCTATTTCAAGGAGTTGGATTTTGAATACAAAAACGCCAACCGGGGCACGCTTGACAATTTTATGGGACTCGAAAAAATATCCTATAAAGGCGAAGATGTTTATCGGCTGGATTATCATGGCGGGCTTATCAAAAGCGAGAGTTAACCCTCCATTGCAAAACTTATGGGGAGCAAACTGTGAAAGCATCTTCCGTTCGCCCTGAGCTCGTCGAAGGGTAATGGTTCGACAAGCTCACCATGAGCGGTGAAACTGGGTACGGTTGTTTGCGTTGAGCTCTTTACCATGATCAGGACAGGCCTGAAGAAGTACTCAGAACGAATGGTTCTTAAAGCACTTTTTCGATTTTATGCAACAAGAAGGTTAACCGGTTTTTTATTTTTCGAAAGGAGATCCAAAATGAAACATGCCAAGCAGATGACAAGCATTGGGGTGTTGGTTTTCGGTTTATTGATCCTTTTGACTTTTTCCCCAAAGGTCGCCAACGCCCATCCGCCGGCAAGCGTCGAGCCGTTCTATAATATGGAAAAGCAGGCCCTGGAAGTCAAGGTCACCCATAGCTCCTCCAGCCTTGGAAAACATTATGTCAAAAAGGTCATGATCAAGAAAAACGGGGAAGTCGTGGGCGGCGGCGATTATACCGGCCAACCGGACAAGGAAGTATTCATTTATTCTTATCCGCTGGTCGTTGTGCCGGGCGATTTATTGGAAGTGAAGGCGACCTGCAGCGTGTACGGATCGAAAAGCACGGAATTGAAAATCGAAAAATGAATATACTCCTGTTTTTTCTGCATAGCGGTTTCATGGCGCTCGGATTGTTGCTGATGGTTTGCGGTTTTGCGGTTGTACGTTTTATGAAAAGCAAACGTTGGTGGCTGAAAGCACATAAGGGCCTGCAAACGGCCGGGGTGGCCTGTGTGGGATTCGGCTTGACAGCGGCTTTT
>RPPU01000770.1 GCA_003819975.1 Desulfobacteraceae bacterium | reverse complement strand
TTCCCGAATTTTTTTGCCAATATTCAAAAAACGGCCGTAGAGGCGGCTTTTATGGAATCGGATCGGCTCACCTTCCTCGAATTTCAGGCAGGGCTTTCGATCAAGAAATTTCGCACACGCCGGACCCAAATATTTCTTAATATTCTGGGTATACCGCAAAAATATGGTAATGATATAACCAGTCTATATATAAAAAAATACCCCACTATTTATGCGCCTGTTCAGGATGCCAAGAATGTTCTCAAACATCTTCAGGGTAAATTCCGATTGGGTGTTATCTCCAATGGATTTCCGGATGTGCAATATAAAAAATTGGAGACTTTGGAACTAAAATCTTTTGTTGATTGCATTGTATTATCCGAAGAGCTCGGCGCGCATAAGCCCGACCCGGAGATCTTTCTCCATGCTGTTTCCTTACTGAATACCGTTCCGGCTGCCGCGATCCATATCGGCGATTCCTTTGAAAATGATGTGATCGGCGCAAAAAAGGCCGGCTTGCTTTCCTGTTGGTTCAATCCGCTTCATAAGAAATCACCCGTGCCGGGGATTAAGCCTGATTTTGAAATCCAATCATTAAATGAGATTTATACTTGTTTAATTTCTTGCTTTAGCTTAACAGAGTCGCCTATGAAGCCACCCCGTTAAAACACTTTCCTTATCTGAAATCGATGCGTTCAATCATTGATCACATACCTCAACCCAGTTAACGTTAAGTGCTTCATTGTTATAAAGCATGATCGTCTTTTTTGTCTCGAAAGTTTCTTCGTGAAGCCACCCGGACCGCCAAGACTTCAGCTTTGGCGCACTCTTCGCCATTGGCGAAAAGAGAGCAGATCACAATCGCTTTGCGACCCTGCCATTCTTTGATTTTTGACCGTAATTCAAGCACCGCTTCGATGGGAGTCGGCTTGAGATAGGTAACGTTTAAGTTACCGGTAACAAAGGTGATTTCGGGTTCTGTGCCGGGAGCCCGCCCCTCTATATCATAAGCCGCGGCCACGGCCGTGCCGATGCTGTGGCAATCGATCAAGCTGGCAATCAAACCACCGTAGGTCACACCCGGAAAAGCAGTATGATACGGCTTGGGCTTGAACCGAAATACACCTTCTTTTCCGTCCCAAACAGTTCGAACATGATGTCCTTTGGGATTATTCCGTCCACACCCGTAGCAAACCGCGATATCGTCCGGGTAAAAGTCCTGAATGGCGGAGATTTGATCTGTTTTTTTCTTTGCCATAATGATTTATGTCTCCTTTCGTAAATATTTTATTGATCCTGGATTTTCAGGATCAATAAAACATAACTTAATGAAAATTCACGATAAATTCAAAGAAAAATCGCATTTTTCGCTTTAAAAAAGACAAGCCAACCGACAAGGTGGCATGCCGATTGCTTAAATATTCAATAAAAATAAAATTTTACCGCAATAAATGCTTGACACTTCTTAATGATTCCATTAGGCTGTTGCCTTATAAATTTCAGATGAGAAAAAAATGCTGAACCTGACCAATAACATAATAATCATCGCCATTACCACCGCAATAGGGATACTTGTATCCTTATTGCTTCTCGTAGTTGGGGTAGACATACCTCGGGGCCTGGTAATGACGTAGCTTTAAAAGATTCCGCAAAACCCGTTACCAGGCCCGACCTGGTAACGGGTTTTTTTTTGGACCAACGATGAGAGGGTTACAAGCGTACCGAATGATGCGCTATGAAGCCGGAATGAATCGCGTTAACCGCTGAGTCGGAACGCTTGAGAGGAGCAGAACAAATGGCCGCCCATGTCGATCTTTATGATACCACCCTACGCGACGGCACCCAAGGGGAACAGGTGAACCTCTCGGCCGAGGATAAATTACGTATTTGCCGCAAATTGGACGAGTTCGGGATCCAATATGCCGAGGGCGGTTGGCCCGGATCCAACCCCAAGGATGCGCGTTTCTTCGAGATGGCCCGCAACATCTCCTTTAAACAGATCCGCCTGACTGCTTTCGGCAGCACCCGGCGCAGCCAGATTACCCCGGCGCAGTATGATAGCCTGCAAGCCTTATTAAGAACCGAAGTGTTCACCCTGTCTCTTTTCGGTAAGACTTGGGACTTGCATGGCGCCCAAATTTTGGAAGTGTCGCCGGATGAAAACCTG
>RPPU01000769.1 GCA_003819975.1 Desulfobacteraceae bacterium | reverse complement strand
GTTCTATGACAACCGAATAGCTTTTTAACCTTTAAGTACTCAAGCGGATAGATGGAAGTTTTAAGGTTTTAGGCCGGAATTATTGCCCAGCGAGATCAAAGCCTCCTTAATCTCGCGTTGCAATCAAAATCCTGTTATTCCCCTATGTCTTAACAACCGAATCTTTTCGTTTGAGAAATTATTCTAAACATAAACCGAAAGCGCCGGACCAAGAAATGCTCCGGCCCGGCGCTTTCATTCATAAAAAATTATTCTAAAGCACAAAGTAATCGAAGACGACTTCGGAATCGATTTTTGACAAAACATTCTTTAGGATAGCGGAGAATCAAACTCGTTCCTAAGTGCAATGAATCCTTAACCCCGTCCGATAATAGCAAGTTCTGTGGCAATCGAATATCTTATTGAGAAGAAAAGTTAGGCTCATCTCTGGAACTTTAAGCCGAGCGGATAATAGACAAGAGATCGGAGCACATACTGAAAACCGTAACGATTTCAGGAAATCCATTTCATAACCGGTTTCGTTTTTTTAGCGGCGCAATCCGATAAGTACATGTCAATCAAAGTCTGATAAGGAATGCCTGTTTTTTGGGCCAATGATTTGAAGTAATCAATGGTCTCCTGTCCTATGCGGATTGTGATTTGCTTTTTCAACAAACCTGCATAGGGGTTCTTTTTCGCTTTTGAAAAATCGTATTCTTTTCTCATTGTAATGATTCCTTATATCGCATTTGTTCCGTTTTGGAGGCTTTTCGGACGGATATAATTCTTATCGTATCTTCCCGTTCAGGGTAGCAATGGCAAACAACTAAAAGCCTTATTTTATGGCTCATTCCCAGAAGAATATAACGATCTTCAATTTCAGAATGATCGGGATCATTTATTAAAAGCGCTTTTTCATCGTAGAAAACCGTTTTGGCTTCCTCAAAAGAAATGCCGTGTTTTTTGGTGTTCGTTTCCGCTTTTTGCAAATCCCATTGGAATTCAATCATGCTCCATTGTAATTATATTATAATTATAAGTCAAGTTTTACGTTATTTTCATTTTTAAACTTCAACGATTGCCGAGTATTTCCCAAAAAGGATATTCTGTTTACGATTAATGTGGAAAATATCCCTTTTTCGGATTGTGCATGATCTAATATGCTGAATTGACGGGATATATTAAAATTCAACCTTGATGAGAATAATATTGACAAAGCTGCCGAATTATATAAATCTTAAAAAGACTTTGGGAAAATTTTTTTCAATCTTTTTTTCACGATCCTCGTTATAAATTTATAGGGCAAAATATTTCCATATTCGGTATTGTTTAATCTATACCGACAAGATGGTATGTAAAATAACCATTTTTATAATTGTGGATAAAAAATGAAAGATCCGCGGTCATTTACAATAACTGCGGTAAAAAAATTCTTAAGGGGAGAACTTCATGAAACGTGTCCTTTTTCTTTTAACCCTGATCCTCTTCCTTTTGCCCAGCCTATGCCTGGCCGACGACCTGACCCGGGAAACCCAAACCCTGCTCCTCAAAGCCCGCGACAGCGTGCTCCATGCCGAAAAGGAACTATCCAAAAAACGCTCCATTTCCCCGGACTTCAAAACCCTCAAATCCTTTGCCGAGGACCTGCGCATCAATCATATGCTGCTCCAAGACCGCTTCCAGACCCGGCAACAAACCGTGAACACCCTGGGACCCAAGGCCATTGATCGCCACAATGAAATGCTCCGCGAATACAACCGCGTCATCGAGCAACTCCTGACTATCCTGGATTCTTCCGCGACCGAAAAAGCCCTGACTCCCGATAACCTCAAAAAACTCCGGACCCTTTTGGAAAACATCGCCCCCAAGCGACCCAATCCGATTTACGGTTCTTTGCCTTATCGCCATCTGAACTATAGCCTGAAAGCGCCCCTAAGCGGTGTCACAGTCGAGCCGGCCTACCAGGGCGGAGATCAGACCGTAAAAGAAGAAGATTTGGCCGACACCCCCCTGGCGCCCATCTCCAAGATTATTGCGGAAAAAGCCCGGGAACTGCAATGGAATCCGGCCAAAATCTATGATTGGCTTAAATGCAATATACAAAGCGAATGGTACTGGGGCGTGCAAAAAGGGGCTGAAGAGACCCTGAGGCAGAAGAGCGGCAATGACGCGGACCAG
>RPPU01000768.1 GCA_003819975.1 Desulfobacteraceae bacterium | reverse complement strand
TCTTGACGCCGTTTTCGCCTTCCACGATCGTGGCGCCTTTGCTCTCCAAGGGTTTCTTGGCATTGACGAACAATTTATCGGTTGCGGCTTTCAAATTCAACCCGAGTATCTTCTCCATATACAAAGCGATGTCCGTATTTTCGACCACGCCGGTCAAGCGCTCGTTATTGGGCGAATACACGTACAAAACCACCTCTTCCCCGGTATGTCCGTTGGTCGTAAAACCCAGGAAATTCCGTTTGGCCATCATGGGGCCCAGAACATAATTCAGGCCTTCCGGTTTGTTCTTATCTTTATTCTTAACCTGTTGAAAATAAGTTAGAATCTGAACCTCTTCGTCAGCGGTTAAATCGGCAATGCCGTATTGTTCCGCGATAATTCCGCGTATCTCGGTTGCCGGCATATCCGGGTTAATCAGTTTCTCGACGCCTTCGGCGGTCAATTTGGCTTTTTTGAGATTCTGAACAAAGGCGCTCAATGGTTTGGCATCATACCCGCTGTTGGTGTCTCTATTGCCGATGGTCAAACCGCTGTTGCCGTGATCCGAAGCGATGATCACGACCGTATTCTTGTCTTTCTTGGCGAAATCGAGCGCCGCTTGGACCGCCCGATCGAACGCCAGGATGTCGCCGACAACGCCCACAGGATCATTGGCATGCGCCGCCCAATCGATTTCGCTGCCTTCGACCACTAAAAAGAAACCCGTTTTATTTTTAGACAACATCTCAATGGCCTTGTTGGTCATTTCGACCAGGGCAGGCTGAACCGTGGGGTCGCGATCCATGTCGTAGCTCATACCCTCGGCGCTGAATAATCCGAACAGTTTCGGCTCTTGACTGTCCAGCATATTGTTGCGGGTAAAGACCACTCCGTAACCGTTGTTCTTTAATTCCGCGATTAAATTTTCCTTGTCGCCGCGTTTATTATCTAAAAGATAATTAAGCCCGCCGCCCAGAGCCACGTCGATATGGTTATAGACCTGTTGTTCCCCGATAATTTGCATGTCTCTGCGGCTCGGCCAATGACTGGAAAACGCGGCCGGCGTGGCATGTTGAAGTTGCGAAGTAGAGACCAGGCCGACCGATTTGCCCGCCAGCTTGGCCGCTTCCAAAATAGTGGCGACCGGCCGTTTCTCATCGCCTTTGGCAATGGGCGTCAAACCCGGCATATCCGCCACGTCCGGCAGAACTCCGATATAACCGGTGTGCGATTTGTAACCGGTGGCAAAGGCCGTGGCCGCCGGAGCCGAATCGGCAATCGGCGCGTCGGATGAATAGGTTCTTACCAAACCGCAAGCCCATTCGTCAAAAGACAGGGCCTTGCCGCCCTGATACCAGCGGGTTAAGGTCGTACCGCCGACGCTCATTCCGTCCGGAATCAGAAAAATGACGTTTTTGACTTTCTTTTCAAAAGTGGCGCCCATGAATAGGATGCTTAATGAAGCCAGGATAATCGTTAGAATAGTCCATTTCTTTAAATGCTTGTTCATAGTGACTCCTTGATATAATATTAATAAAAAATCGTTGAATATCTTCTTAAATAATCCATAATCGAAATGTGTGAATTTCGGTTAAAGGTTTATTTAAGAATGCGTTAATAAATCCAAACCTCCACGCGACGATTTTTCGCCCGACCGGACTCCGTCTCATTGGAAGCGATGTTGCGTTCTTGCCCGACGCCGATGACTTCCGCTACGACCAGGCCTCGAGCAGACAATTCCTTGCCCACGCTTTTGGCCCGCTCCAAAGCGAGCTTTTGATTGAATTCATAATCGCCGGCGCTGTCGGTAAAGCCGACCAGTACGATTTTTTTATCCAAGTTGTTTTTCAAAAATTCCACCAGCCGCTCCAGGTCCTTGACTCCGCGGTTGTCCAACCGCGCATCCGCCGGGTGAAAGCGAAAATTGGTGGAAAGCCGCTTGCCTTCCTGAATCAGGTTTGCATATTGTTTGCGGACATTCGGATCGCGCAGTACGGATTTTAATTCCGGGTTGGAAGGAAAAAATCGGATAGTCATGTCCACAAAACCGGTTTGGGCCACGACTTCCTGGCCTTTGAAAGACAAGGCGAATTCGATGAAATCGCGCATATACGGATTTTCGGAATTAGCCCGCACGTAAAGAAAAAGACGCCGCGCCAGGGAGTAATCTTCCGTGGCTA
>RPPU01000767.1 GCA_003819975.1 Desulfobacteraceae bacterium | reverse complement strand
TTTCTTCGATCTGTTTGATGCGGCGAACCTGGCCGACAGAGAGGGCGGAGATGGCATAAACAATTCCGTCCACGCCGGTCATGGCGGTTTGCAGAGCAGCGCGGTCTTCAAGATCCCCGGAAACGATCTCCGCATCCAAAAAAAGCTCGGCGGCTTTTTTAGGGTTGCGCGAGAGTATGCGCACCCGGACTTTTTTTGCCAGCAAGCCGGCTGCGACTTCCCGGCCGTAATGGCCGGTGCCGCCCAGTATTAGAATGGTTTTAAGGCTATGGTCAGGCATTTTTAGAATCCTCAAGGTAAATCGACTAGGAATTTGGAAGTATATTCAATGTAACAATAATAAAGATATTCAGAAACTGTTCAACACACTTTTAAATGGCCATTTTTTAACCATTCTTGCAGCTTTTTTTTATCTCGATCACTTTTTTAAATAAACTATTTGAAATTACATGAAAATTTATAGATAACCTATCATTCGTCTAATAAAAATCGAAATAATTTGATTTGCCAAATATACAAAAACTTATATAATACAAATGTGTCTGTAAAATCCATTAAATTTTTAGGATCAAGCTTGGATGATCTGCGGAATTTTCCTGAAGAAGCCAGGCGGGTGGCGGGCTTTGAACTCCGTGCGGTTCAAAATGGATTTGACCCGAGAGATTGGAAACCAGTCCAGGTAATCGGGCAAGGTGTTAAGGAGATCCGTATTCATGTTTTAGGCGAATGGCGAGTCATCTATGCGGCCAAGTTCCATAATGCAATTTATGTGCTGCATGCATTTCAAAAGAAAACAAAAAAAACGAACCGAAATGATATTGATTTGGCCCGCCAAAACTTTAGGCAAATTGGAGGAGAGTTATGAGCGAGACCGTTGTTCATTCTTCCGGGAATATATTTATTGACCTTGGTTATTCTCCGGAGGAGGCTGCCATTCTACAGATGCGGGCCGACCTATTGGCAGACCTTCGGAACTGGATTAAAGCTAAGAGACTGACGCAGGCTAGGGTCGCGGAAACCTTAGGGGTTAGTCAATCCAGGGTTTCAGACCTGATTAGAGGCAGATGGGAAAAGTTTAGCCTCGAAATGCTGATCATCCTGTCTACGAAAGCAGGCATGCATGTTACCTTGAAAAAAGCGGCCTGACTAAGTCCATCGCGTGAAAGACATCTTTATTTTGCCACACCGGTAAACGGTGTGGCAAAATTTTTACTGTTCCCTTTGAAATTTACTTTATAATCTTAAAAAAGTTTTTATGATGTAACCTCCATTGTTTTTATGCCCGGATTTTTCCGCAATCCATGCATCTGCCACTGTGAACGCAGATGATTCCGCCGCAGGCAGGGCAGGTCCGGCGCTTTGTTTCCTGCTGAGTGAATTTTTTTAGGCCCTTTTTTCAAATTCTCCAGATTTTCGAGCATGCTCATGCGGTATTTGGCGCGATAACGCCGGTCAAGCCGCTTTAACCGTGAACAGGGAAACAGGTCGCAGGCAAAGCAAAACTTTGATTTTAATTTTTCGCAATTCCGGATTCCGCAATTCACACAATGGGCCGGTTTTTGGTTATCATCTCCCCGGCAACCGGGGCATTGTTTCTTTTCTCGGAGATGGCCGATGCAGATGGCGCAATTCATGCCGCACGGCGCGATCAATGAGGATTGAAGGGAACAATTTGCCGTCATAAAAACAACTCTTTAAAAAAATGAAGGATTGTCAACGTATGATCTTTTTTATTTATTGGCTGTTGATATTTTATCCCTAACGTCTTCATGTTCCATTAATCGTGAACCGTGAACCATGAACTTTTTTTGCTTCACCTCCAAATCATATCCAATGGCTTGCGCAACGGGATACGCTGATATTTAACCTTGGGATATCCCAGCATCACAGCGCCATAAACCGCCTGATTGGCGGGCAAAGCCAGTGCTTTTAGCAGCGGTTCATGGAATTGACAGGCGCCGGTGAAATAACCGGCCCAGCAAGTGCCGAGTCCAAGTGAAGGCGCGGCCAATTCGATATAAGCAATCGCGGTGACAATGGCGGCCGGGGCTCGGCGTTCGTCTTTTGGGGCATAACCGACGATCAAATGCGGCGCGTGGCGCAGGACTTTGTCCTTGCCTTGTTCCCAGGCGGTCACCACCTGTTCCAGCATCAGGTCT
>RPPU01000766.1 GCA_003819975.1 Desulfobacteraceae bacterium | reverse complement strand
TTTCATCACCAGACAAGATCCCGAGATGAATGGCTGCAGCCGTCACTCCGCCACACTCTCCTCCCTGATTTCCAATTCCTCCCGGCAATCCAGCGGAAAGCTTGACCAAAGACTTGTTCTCCAATGTATCAACTTCCAAAAGTGTTTGCAGGATTGCCGGTGCGCAATGGCCCATTTGAAGCATATAGTAGAGGCTTCGGAACGACAATGGATCATCGATCGACAATAATCGGCGGACCAGTTTCTCTACTCCGAACGAGGCGATGCCGGGAACCATGCAGGCCGACGCTGAAATAAGAATTGTTTTGAGTGCCCGTCGTCGATCCATTTTTTTTTCATTGGTTACCCCCATGTTCTATCTCTCCTTTTTTTTATTCTACCGTTACAGTAAGCTGTGAATCCATCAATTTCCAAAAAACCGCAGGAACAGCATGAGATGCCAGGCTAAGACGGTTATGAAGGCCATTATTCCATGATTACGCTTTTTCATATGAACTGAATAAGTCAGAGTTATCAAGGCCGAAAGGAAAACCCCGGCAAGCATATGGGGCATCGAAATATTGTGACCCCCGAAACGTGATAGAAATCCGGTAGCGGCGCAGCCCAATACAAATCCGAAGCTCAATTCGGCGCTTCGCCGGTGCCATTTTCGATTTCCGATCAGTCCGGTCAAAAAGGTGGCCGCCATAACGATCCCCGCGGCGAGGGCAATCACCCCGTGGACCGAGATTCCGGAAAAATAAGCAATAGTCACGACCCCGATTCCGAAAAGAGCAAATAACAAAAGTGTTCCTGATCCTTTAACAGATAATCTCCACGGTTTATTTGAGCTCATTGTTTTCTCCTTGACTAAATGAATAGTGTATTTATTATTCATTATTAGGGTAAAAAAAACTAACCCAACAATTTGGATATCCCTCCTATATGATAGTCCAATAATAATTCATAGGCGACGGCAATATCCTCCGCACGATCATATTTTTTAAGGATGTTCATAATGGCCTGAAGAAAATTGGAATAAATCCATTTCAAGAGCTCCTGTTTTTCAGGGTTCAGCTTTATGGCTTTATCAGGCTGCACGGATTCCAAATATTTATATACGTTATTCATGATCCTTTCGACCAATATTTCACCAAAATGGGAATATTGTGTGTGACTGTTTTTATCGAGTAAAACAATGATTTTCAACCGATTTTTCGCCAGATATTCACGCAAAGCGGCATCACGGATATTCATCAAGGGAAGTCCTCGGGCATTTTCCAGAGAAACGCCGTCGGCCGTATGCATTTTTGCATCGATCAGGTTTTTGAATTCCCTGACAAAATCTGGGGAAATCAAACAACGAAATAAATCCTTTTTGTTTTTATAATAGTGATATAAGTTCCCAACAGAAACTCCTGCACTCTCGGCGACCATGATCATGGTTGTATCACGGAAGCCTTTTTCGCTGAACACTTTGAGGGCGGCCCGATCAATTCTCTTTTTGATTTCCTCTTTTAATATTTGTACCATTATTGCCGCCTAATAATGAACATTATATTCACTTATTTCGAATAGGTCAACTCTTGGGGTCGGGCTTCCGACGGCTTTTCGGATGGCGTTCAAACCGTGGTCAGAAAAAATCGTCCGAATGAAGGCCGAAGTATTAGGATCGTCCAGGCAATCCAAAGAATTCACGGCTCCGAGCGCCACATCCGCGGTCCCGTCGGTCTTCAGCCGTATTTTACCTTCGGGGAAGGGGACATCCTCGGATTAAAAGGGACGATCTTCGGGGCTTTGGCGGACTATAAAAATGTTGAGGGCTCCTCGTTCACTCGGTTGATTGTTGGTTACCCGTCTCCGGCAGCCGCAAAGGAAGTTTTGGAAAGCCTCCGGGCCAACCTCGATCCTTACCTAAAAATCACCGCGACTCGTCCCGACGGTTTCGATTTTATCGATTTCCAAAACAAGCGGGGTGTTGTTGAACGACGGTCCGGGATTCTGGACATTCGGTTTAAGATGGCGGCCGATCATTCCCGGCCGCCTCTCAGTAAAAACATCGCGATAGCGCTAATCTTCAACAAAGCATCAGCGTCGAGATAAAGTTGGGACATCCGTTCCCATACGTTTTCCATTTCCTCCGCTGAACGTCAACTCCGGTTGACGTTTTCGCAGTATGATTTGTCG
>RPPU01000765.1 GCA_003819975.1 Desulfobacteraceae bacterium | reverse complement strand
TAAAAAATACTCTGGAAAAAGATATCGCCCACTCGGAAGAAGAAGGATTAAAAGAAGTTTATAAAAGAATCAGACCTGGAGATCTGGCCACGCCGGACAACGCCCGCTCCCTGATTTATGCCATGTTTTTCCGTTTTGACCGCTACGATTTCAGTATGGTCGGCCGGTATAAATTTAACCAGCGTTTCGGAATCAAGGAAGAAGCCAAAGATACAAAAGAAAACAGAATTTTCCACCGCGAAGACCTTGTCACGATTATCAAGGAAATTATCCGGCTGAATATTACCCAGGATCCGGCCGACGATATTGACCATTTGGGCAACCGCCGCGTTCGAGCCGTCGGTGAATTGGTGCAAAACCGTTTCCGGATCGGCCTTGCCCGCATGGAACGCATTGTTAAAGACCGTATGAGCACCATTGATGTCACCGTTCTTACTCCGAACAAACTCATCAACGCCAAACCGGTCATCGGCGCGGTCAAAGAATTTTTTATGTCCTCCCAGCTCTCCCAGTTCATGGATCAGACGAATCCCCTGGCCGAGCTTGAACATAAAAGACGTCTTTCTTCGATGGGGCCGGGCGGACTTTCCCGCGAACGGGCCGGTTTCGAAGTCCGCGACGTTCACCCGACCCACTATAGCCGCATCTGCCCGATTGCCACTCCGGAAGGCCCGAATATCGGCTTAGTCGGCCACCTTTCTTCCTATGCCAGAGTCAACGAATACGGTTTTATTGAAGCTCCCTATAGAAAAGTAATCCGCGAGGCGGAAAATGACGGCAAGTCGGCAGTCGGAGAAATTCTTCGCGAAGATATAAAAACGGTAAAGGAACAATTTTCGGCCGGCGAAAAAATAACTTCCGCAATGGCCGCCGCCTTAGCCCGTGAAAAAAACATAAAAAATATTCTCTTGAAACCAAGGGTAACCAACGATGTTGTTTATCTTAACGCTTTCACCGAAGAAAAAGCGGTAACCACTCCGGCCACAACCCCGATTGATGAAAACGGGCACTTTTTGGTTGAAAAAATCGGCGTCAGAAAATACGGCAACCCGAGCGTTGATTATGTTTGGAACATTGATTATATGGATGTCTCCCCAAAACAAATCGTCAGTATCGGCACCGCCCTTATCCCTTTCTTGGAACACGACGATGCTATCCGCGCCTTGATGGGAACCAACATGCAGCGGCAGGCGGTCCCGGTAATTAATCCGGAAGCTCCGATTGTCGGAACAGGCGTCGAAGGACGAGCCGCTAAAGATTCAGGCCATTTAAAAATTGCCGATGGAAATGGCAAGGTTGTTGAGGTCGAGGGCGATAAAATTCACGTTTTGGAAAAAAATGAGAAATTCAAAGTTTACCGTCTGAATAAATTTGCCAGATCGAATGCCTCAACCTGCATTAACCAGCGGCCGATCGTAGAAAAGGGGCAGACGATCGATAAGGGTGATGTTTTGGCCGACGGTCCGGCAACCGATGGCGGAGAATTGGCCCTGGGACAGAACGTCCTTGTCGCTTTTATGGCCTGGGAAGGATACAACTACGAAGATGCCATAATTCTTTCGGAAAAAATCGTCAGGGACGACCGCTATACTTCCATTCACATCGAAAACTACCAAATTGACGTCCGCGACACAAAGCTAGGCCCGGAGGTTGTAACGAGCGATATCCCTAACGTCAGCGAAGAAAAATTAAAAAATCTTGATGAGAACGGTATTATCAGAATAGGCGCCAAGGTTTCTTCCGGCGATATTTTGGTTGGCAAGATCACTCCAAAGGGCGAAACCGAACTCTCCGCCGAAGAAAAACTGCTCCGGGCGATCTTTGGCGAAAAAGCCAGGGATGTCCGCGATACATCGCTCTATCTCGAGCACGGAGAGCACGGTAAAGTTGTTGATATTAAAACTTTTTCCCAGGAAACGGGAGACAAGTTGCCGCCTGGCGTTATAAAATCAATCCAGGTTGCCGTTGCCGACCTCCGCAAGCTTCAAGTCGGAGACAAGCTGGCTGGCCGGCATGGGAATAAAGGCGTCGTTTCAAAAATTGTACCGATCGAAGACATGCCTTTTATGCCTGACGGAACGCCGATTGACGTTATTCTTTCCCCTCTCGGCGTTGTTTCGCGTATGAATATCGGGCAAATTCTTGAAACCCATCTGGGGATGGCTG
>RPPU01000764.1 GCA_003819975.1 Desulfobacteraceae bacterium | reverse complement strand
GACCCCGTATTGGGCATATCGCTTGACGATAAAAAAGCAGGATAGGGCAAAAACAATGAAGATCACGATCCAGATCGTTGATTGGGCATGAAGGGTAAACAGCGGTTCAGCCAGTATCGGATAACTCAAGAGCGCAAACAGCGAGCCTATATTTGAAAAAACATAGAGTCGATACGGTTCTTTGGAGGCATGGATTTGGCTGAACCAGAATTGGATCAAGGGGCTGCCGGCGGTCAGACACAGGTACGGTAAACCAATGGTCATCATAAGAATAATCAGGATACGCATGGTCGGCCAGGTATCGGGCCCCGGTTTCAAGGTCTCTGCCGGCAACACGCTCCTGCTGATAATCAATAATGTCGAAACTATCAAGAGGGTGCCATGCCATTTGAACTGAGCGGCAGGTTTTACCTTACTGGTAAGGAGATGAGCATACAGATATCCGCCAAACAGAAAGATCTGGAAGAAAAGCATGCATACGGCCCACACTGCCGGAGTTCCACCGAACCAGGGGAGAATGGATTTACCGATAATCGGCTGGATCTGGAAGGTTAGAAATGCACCTATCAAGATGACCCAGGCATAGGAACCCGTTTTTTTATCCGCTATCGCCATATCACGTCTTATCTAAGGGGGTAGCCTCTAAAAGGTTATCGTTTAAAAGCGTATTTTCATAAACATGGCATTTCAGTATAGAAAAAAAAGACCGAATAGAATTCATCCATATCTCAACTTGATCTATATTTAGAAAAAGAATCATATGGCCAACAGAACAACAAAGCCCTGGTTTTTGTCGTCCTGGTTTACGCCGAATGCGTAAACTCAAACGCCAAACCGATCTTTTTTCGATTAAAGGGAGGTCAACTTTCAAGGTCGGACCCTGTTCATTTATTGATTTAATGAGAGAAAGGTTTTAAACCAGGGTTTTGATTTTGATATGCGATTTTAGGGGGATGAAAAATGCCTTGAACCCATAATCAGGGCAAAAAAGAAAAAATCCTTTGCAGGCCTTCCACTATCTTTGGGGCAGGGACATTTTGATCGCCAAATACAAAATTCATAAAATCCTCGGCCAGGAGTTCTTCGGGTTGTTCGACCTGGGTCACTTCTCGTTTTACTTGTTCGCAAAATCCTTTAACTTTGCCGAATTCGGCCAAAACCGGCCGTCCCTCCCGCAGCTCGGCTTGCCATTGTCCATTCAATTTCAGCATTGTATAAAGAGATACAATTAGTTATAATAATATAATCGAACGGCCTGTGAATTGTAACTTATTGATTTAATAGTAATTATTCTGTTAATTTTGGAAACCAATTCCGGATATATGCGGGTCAAATTAGCTAAAAACTATGCTGGAGGATTATAGGTATTGGTTAACTGGCATTCTTTTACACCTGCCGATTTTGAATATGACTTTGAACATGATGAACTGGCCGTTCATCGCATCACCTTTGATGAAGCGATTGAATGTTTTTTCTCTTCTGATTTTGAAATCCGACGGAATAAATCTTACCGGGACCGCTATCAACTGATTGGAAAAACTATAGCAGGACGGCGTTTAAAAATCATTTTTCAATTAAAACCTAAAAATATTGTGCGTATCATTACGGGGTGGAACATATGACAGAGAGAAAAATTACCCAAAAGCGGTTATCCGAACAGAAGATCGATCGAATGGTGGTGGATCAAGCTAATAACGATTCGGCTTGGGAAAAGCCGATTCGTATACGTAAAACCAAATCCGCCTCTTTATCCATTCCTGCCGGCTTAGCCGCAAGGGCGGCATTTTTATCTCAACTTCATCGCACTAAAAGCGTTGAAGAGTGGTTAACGCATATTATTAAAGAAAGAGTTGAAATCGAAGAAGCGGCTTTTGTCGGAGTGAAGCAAGACTTGGCGACCAAGATCGATTAAACGCATTGTTTGCAAGCCGGGGATCATGAATTTTCGGCTGTAAAAGAAAATATTTTTTGCATTTCCGTCACGATCTTCGGCGCCGGAACATTCCGATCGTCAAACGCAAAGCTCACGAAATCTTCGGCCAGGAGTTCTTCGGGTTGTTCGACCTGGGTCGTTTTTCGTCCTACCTGTTCGCAAAATCCTTGCACTTCGTTGAATTCGGCCAAGACCGGCCGACCCTCCCGCAGTTCGGCTTGCCATTGTCCGTTCCG
>RPPU01000763.1 GCA_003819975.1 Desulfobacteraceae bacterium | reverse complement strand
GACTTGCGCGGCGCCTTTGTCTTGCCTCTTGACAGCGTACTACGCTTGAAAAAACCCGAGGAAACCATCACGGTTTACGAGGTCCGAAACGGAGTTGAAATCGATTGGGTTGCGCACGATATCCAAAAATTCGCCCGCCTGATGATCCGACGGAACGGTTATGTTCTGGAGCAGCTATACTCGCCGCTTATCGTAATCGGCGGAACCTTCTTAGACGAGTTGAAAGAAATCGGGCAAGGCTGCATCATCCGGCATTGGATGATTTTGTTGTTCGGATTCGATTGGAGCTTGGCCGTCGTGAACGCCAATAGTTTCTGGAAACAAAACTTAATTCTGCGCATAATATCGGGCAGCCGCGCTTATGGGCTGGCCCGGGCCGACAGCGATGAAGACGCCCGTGGGGTCTGTATTCCGCCCAAAGAATACTTAATCAAACCTGGCGAAAAAACCGCAACCCGGCCCGCGCCGACCTGGAAGCACGCTACGGTTATGATACCAAGCATGCCATGCACTTGTTTCGACTGCTGAAAATGGGAGAAGAAACCCTGCGTGACGGAACCGTTCTTGTCCTGCGACCGGATGCGGAATGGCTTTTAAGCGTGCGCGACGGTTCACTGCCATACGAAGAGGTCATTCGCTTGGCTTCCGCACACGAAGCTCGCCTGACTGCTTTGATTGAAAAATCCCCCTTGCCCCCGGAACCCGATACATCGGCGGCCGAAATATTACTGATTGAACTTCAGGAATCTTTTATATTCCGCCGATAATGTGTCTGTCTGCTCTCCGTTTGCCGTCTCCCGTTTTACACTTCCGTCTATTCCGGAACCTCCATCTACTCCGCAATCGCTTCCTTAAAATGCAAAGCCTGGATATTGAGCCCGTATTCCTTGCTCAGATCCCGGATTTGATCGATGCAATTATGACAGCCCGTTAAAACGATCTCGGCGCCGGTGGCCTTGATCTGCTCGGCTTTTATTTTACCGGCCAGCAGGCGTTGTTTGCGGGCTTCGCTACCCATGGCGATAACCCCGCCGCCGCCCGATTTTCAATCTTGTTTTTATTCTGTCTTCTGGGTTCTGGCTTCTGACTTCCCTCTTGACGGTCAACAAATGTATTTTCCCAAGCGATCCATGGCTTCGGCCAAACGCTTGGCCGGATGGGTCAAGGCGATGCGGAAATAACCTTCGCCGTATTGGCCGTACATGGAGCCCGGAATCATCCAGACCGCGATTTGATCCAGTACTTTCATGCACCATTCCTTTGAATGGGTTATACCCTTGGGCAGCGGAGCCCAGACATAAAAAGTCCCTTTGGGTCTCTCCACTTCAATGCCGCATCTCTTCAGACCCTGAACCACCACATCGCGCCGTTCCTGATACATTTGATTGCGCTCTTCCATGAATTGGCAAGTCCCCTCCAGCGCGGCCGTGGCCGCTACCTGCAAGGGGTAGAACATGCCGCGGTCCGAATGGGACTTGATCTTGGCCATGCCGGCCAGGATTTCGCTGTTGCCCAGCACAAAACCGGTGCGCCAGCCGCAGGCGTTAAATGCTTTGGAAAGGGAATTGAACTCCACGCCCACTTCTTTAGCCCCCGCCACTTGCAGAAATGACGGCGCGCAATAGCCGTCAAAACAGATTTCGGAATAGGGATTGTCCGAAATCACGGCCACATTGTATTTGCGGGCCCAATCGGCCAGGCGTTTGTAAAAATCGAGATCCGCGTGCGCCGAAGTCGGATTATTGGGATAATTGACCCAGATCATCTTGGCCTTCTCCGCAATCCTTTGCGGAATCGCCTCGAGATCGGGCAAAAAACCATTTTGCTTCAGAAGCGGAACCGGTTCCACTACGCCGCCGGCGATCTTGACGCTGGCCACATAGGCCGGGTAGCAGGGATCCGGCACGAGGGCTATATCGCCCGGATCCAGCAAACAGGTATGGATGTGAAAAAGCCCGTCCGCCGACCCCAAGAGCGGCAGCACTTCTTTTTCCGGATCGCAGCGCACCTCGTAGCGTTGCGCATACCAATCGCTGATCGCCTTTTTCAAAGGCAGGGACGAATAAAAACTTGGGTAATGGTGATTGTCCGGCGCATAACAGGCATCCGCCAGAATTTTGCGGACCCGTTCGGTCGGGATCACGTCCGGATCGCCCAGCCCCAGGTTGAT
>RPPU01000762.1 GCA_003819975.1 Desulfobacteraceae bacterium | reverse complement strand
GGAGTGATCGTTTTTACTTTAAGCAGCCGGGCCAATTCCTTGGTCGAGACTTCCCGATCCCCGTGCATTAAAACCAAAAGCGGGTTCTTGCGTTCGTCTTCCATCACCAAGGTTTTTACGACCGTGTGTTCTTCCACGCCCAGTTCACGGGCTGAAACCGGAGTCCCGCCATGTTCGACATATTCGTAAAAATGATCGGTGAAACCCACCTGTTCACGGCGTAACATTCTAACCGCCGGAGTGACCGGTGTTTTTTCCTTGGACATGATTGCCGTTCTCAGGCGCTTAAGAGTTTTTTTATTACAAAATACCCAAAATTTATTAACGATAAGAAAAAGGCCATTAGACCACCGTTTTGCTGTATTATTTGGATTCATTCCGGCGCTCCGGCCGGAATACATATTTTTTCAGTCCTATGCTTTTCAGGACTGAAAAAATATTTAGCGTTCGCATAATTCCACCAAAACGCCATGGGTCTCCTTGGGATGGATAAAAGCGATTTTGGCTCCGCCGGCGCCTTGGCGAGGGACTTCATCGATCAAGCGCACGCCTTTGGTTTTCAATTCTTTCAAAGTTTCTTCAAGGTTTT
Organism: Desulfobacteraceae bacterium; assembly: GCA_003819975.1. The sequence goes on along the minus strand of RPPU01000762.1, from coordinate 1,582 downwards.
CAACCCGAAAAGCGATATGTTGGATGCCTTCGCCGCGTTTTTCAATATATTTGGCGATAGATCCGTCCGGTTCGGTCGATTCCAATAGTTCAATTTCACTGTCGGTAATGGGGAAAAATCCGACTTTGACTTTTTGGTCCGTGACTTCTTCAGTATCCTGCAATTGGATTCCCAAAATGTCCGTATAGAAACGGGAAGCCTGCTTGATCTCTTTAACCGCAATGCCGATATGGTCGATATGCTTTATTTTCATGCTCTTTCCTCTCCTAGGTTTTTCCGGCTTCCGTAAGTATGGAATTGGAAAAAATAAAATGATCATTCATTTTAACCGTGCACTTGTACGGATGCCGATTATGAATTATAATATCTTCAGCATGTTCTTAGCCCATCTTCGTAAGGCTACAGCTACGGCGGGGCAGGCCGGAGCCCAAAAAAAGAATTTTTTACCGCAGACACAAGGCAGACGGAGGGCGGACAAGACGAAATTTTTTCCCGCTCGACTTGAGCGGGAAAAAGATGTCCATTGCAAATTATCCATCCGGGCTGTCCAAAGTCAGTGGTAAAAAACCGCTTTCCACTCATTCCATTTCAAACCATAGTGGAATGACGATATGTAATCTATAATACATTAGTGTTAACTTTAACACAACAGATCGATGAGGTTTTATGGCCAAAATGCCTTTTAATAATATGCCGGTAAAAAGGCAAACAACCCCCAAAAAACAGGCTGATTTTGAGGAATTTGAGGCGACGGAACTCTATTGCGGGCAATGTCGCCGGGCGGTTCCGGTGCGTAAATATCTCCTCTTGGTATTGCCGGAAGGCGATAAATATGAATACCGTTGTCAGTTCTGCGGCAGCACGGTCGGCGATAAAATTGACCACAACGGAGATTTTTATCGCATTTTAAAAACCTAAATATTTTTTCGATCCTGAAAAGCGTAGGATCGAAAAAATATGAATTCCGGCCAGATCGCCGGAATGAGCCCGTACCAGGCAGGGGATAGATCTCTGATTCTTTCCCTTTTCATTGATCAACAAAAAATTGTCGATGTGTGGGCTTTAGCACCTACAGGAAAGCAGCCTGGTTTGATCCGGAATTCAAGTTTTTGGAACATTCATACCTTCATACATTCTCACTTTCTCACATTTTTATTCAAACCACATCACCCGGCTTGAGCCGGCTGAGAGATTGGTCAGTTTCGATTTTGCAACCGCCATATAAAGGATTTTACCGTCAACCGCCAGGTCCATAATGCAATAAGGGATTTCCCGGCTGACCCAAGCCCGGTTAAGGGTAGTGCCTTCGATTTTGTAAGCCACTAATTGGGAGGTCGGATACACCGTATAAGTCTTGAGTAATTCGTTTGATAGGATATTTTTGACGGCCAGGAGTTCCATTTTACCGTCCCGATCCACATCCATAACGACCATGGGGCTTTCAAAGGGGAAGCGGTGTCCTAGTTCTTCCTTTTCAGTCGGGTTTTGAACAATCCGAACCGCATTATTGGTACCGCCTAAAGTCTCTTCATCATTCCAGACGATGGTACCGCCCATATCGCAAATAAAGGGGTGGGAATCT
>RPPU01000761.1 GCA_003819975.1 Desulfobacteraceae bacterium | reverse complement strand
TCGGCCACGCCAAATCCATTTGCTTGAATTTCGGCGTGGCAACCGAAAACAAGGGCGGGTTGTGCAATTTACGCTTCGACGATACCAATCCGAGCAAGGAAGAAGTGGAATATGTGGATTCGATCCGCGAAGACGTGCATTGGCTTGGATTCGATTGGGATGACCGGGAATTTTACGCCTCCGATTATTTCGAGCCGCTCTATCAATATGCGCTGGAATTGATTAAAAAAGACAAAGCCTATGTGTGCGATCTGAATGCCGATCAAATCCGCCGGCACCGGGGCACCTTGACCGAACCGGGCCGGGAAAGCCCCTATCGCAACCGTTCGATCGCCGAGAATCTGGATCTTTTCACGCGCATGCGGGCCGGTGAGTTCGCGGACGGGTCGCGGGTTTTGCGGGCCAAAATCGACATGGCTTCGCCCAATCTCAATCTGCGCGATCCGATCCTTTATCGCATTCTGCGCGCGAGCCATCACCGTACCGGCGATCAATGGTGCCTTTACCCCATGTACGACTATGCCCACTCTCTTTCCGACTCCATCGAAGGGATCACTCATTCGCTCTGCACCCTGGAATTCGAAGACCACCGACCCCTTTACGACTGGTGCCAGGAGGCCTTGGGCGTGTACCGCAGCCGGCAAATTGAGTTTGCGCGTTTGAACATCAACTATACGGTCATGAGCAAACGCAAAATGTTGAAGCTGGTTCAGGAAAACCGGGTCCGCGGCTGGGACGATCCGCGCATGCTGACCCTTTCCGGGTTGCGGCGCAGGGGTTATACGCCCGAAGCGATCCGCAGTTTCTGCGACCGGATCGGCTTGGCCAAGCGCAACAGCGTGGTGGATTACGCTTTGCTCGAATATTGCATTCGTGAAGATCTGAACAGGCGGGCCTTGCGGGTCATGGCCGTGCTGCGGCCCCTCAAGGTCGTGATCGACAATTTTCCCGAGGGCCGGGCGGAAGAATTGGAAGCATTCAACAATCCCGAAGATCCGTCGGCCGGCACGCGCCGGGTCCCTTTTTCCCGGGAGTTGTATATCGAAAGAGAAGATTTCATGGAGAACCCGCCCAAAGATTTCTATCGCCTGGCGCCGGGCCGCGAAGTGCGCTTGCGCTACGCCTATTTTATCAAGTGCGTGGAGGCGATCAAGGATCCGCAAACCGGCGAAGTGCGTGAAATCCATTGCACGTACGATCCGGCCACGCGCGGCGGCAACGCGCCCGACAACCGAAAAGTCAAGGCCACCCTGCATTGGGTCTCGGCTCCGCATGCGGTGCAAGCCGAGGTGCGCCTGTACGACCATCTTTTTAATGCCGCCGACCCGGAAGAAGAGGGTAAGGATTTTACCGAATTCCTGAATCCGCATTCCCTGGATGTGGTGACCGATTGCCGGCTGGAACCGGGAATGGCCGCCGCCCAACCGGGCCAAGCCTATCAGTTTGAACGGCAGGGCTATTTTTGCCTGGATTCTAAAGATTCAAAGCCGGGAACCCCGGTGTTCAACCGCACGGTCACCCTCAAGGATACCTGGGCCAAGATTCAAAAGGGGGCGAAGAAATAGGGATCGAATCCAATGGGTTGGAAACGATTCGGTCCTCCGAAGCGATATGCGCGGACTATGTTCCACAGGGTCCTTGGCGTTCAAAAACGTGAATATCGAACATCGAATGTCGAATAATGGTCAAGTCCTGATTTAAAGTTGTCACTTTTTAAAAATGATGATTCAACTCAATTGACACCTTTTGGAGTGCGCGGACGCGTCCGCGCTTTTAAAGCGGCGACGCGTCGCCGCATTCCAAAATTGACCCTGTCCTTCATTATTCGATATTTTGATGGATTCCGGGAGAGCCGTTTTATTTACGGCAGCCGCTTGTCGTCGCCGACAATTCCCGGAGTTCATGGTTTGCCGGCCGGCGGGGGCTGGGTAGAGGCGGCCATATGTTTCAAATAGCCCTTGATGACTTTTTCCGGGTTTAAATGAAAAATCTCGGCATAGAGTTTTAAAAAATTCCGCAAATACACTTCAGGGGGGAGCTCGTTGAAGGTGTCTTCTTCAATGGCTCTCAATTTGGCCTGGCCGATGCGGGTCAACTCGTACAACTCTTCAATGCGCATGCCGGTGGCTTCGCGGATCGTTTTCAAATCCGAACCCGAGATCGTTTCCCGGCCG
>RPPU01000760.1 GCA_003819975.1 Desulfobacteraceae bacterium | reverse complement strand
CCGATTACGAACCCGCCGATGATGTTCACCAGCACGATCAAAATACCGGCAATGGCATCGCCGCGCACAAACTTGCTGGCGCCGTCCATGGCCCCGTAAAACTCCGCTTCTTTGGAAATGTCCGCCCGTCGCGAACGTGCTGCGTTTTCATCGATCAAACCGGCATTGAGATCGGCATCAATGCTCATTTGCTTGCCCGGCATGGCGTCCAAAGTAAAACGGGCCGCCACTTCGGCGATCCGGCCCGAACCTTTGGTAATAACCACAAAATTAATGACCACCAGAATGACAAAAACCACCATGCCGACCACGGCATTGCCGCCCACCACAAAAGAACCGAAACTTTTAATGATATGGCCGGCCGCAAAAACACCGGTATGCCCGTTAATCAGAATCAGCCTGGTCGAGGCGATGTTCAGCGACAAACGGAAAAGGGTGGTGATCAACAGCAGGGACGGAAAAACGGAAAAATCCAGCGGCCGCGTGGCATAAAGCGTCAGCAAAAGGATCACAATACTCAAGGTAATGTTAAAGGCCAGCAAAAGATCGAGCAAGAACGTAGGCAACGGGATCAGCATAATCACGAGGATGCCCACAATCCCCAATGAAACGGCTATATCCACATTGGCTGCGAAGGCGAAAGGCTTCATGTTGACCTTGGCTGTTTCCATGCTTTTTTACGCCCTTTTAATCTTTTTTTTCAGTTTATAAACATAAGCCAAAATCTCGGCCACAGCCTGATAAAAATGCGCGGGCACCTCTTGCCCCAGATCTAATTTATACAAGTTCTGTGCCAGGGTCCGGTTTTCAACCAATGGGATTTTATGGGCTCCGGCGATCTCCTTGATCCGCTCCGCGATGCGCTCAGCCCCCTTGGCCACAATCTTGGGCGCGGCCATCTCTTTGGGCTCATAGCGCAAGGCCACGGCCAAATGGATCGGGTTGGTGATCACCACATCCGCCTTGGGCACTTCCTGCATCATGCGGCGGCGGGCCATATCGCGTTGCATGGACCGGATGCGGCCCTTGATCAGCGGATCGCCTTCAGCATGCTTAAATTCGTCTTTGACCTCCTGTTTGGTCATCTTTAGCTTTTGTTCATAATCCCATTTCTGATAAGCATAATCCAGGATGGCCATGATCAGGATGACCCAGCAGCAGCGCATAACCACTTTCAGGGAAACACCGCCCAACATGGCGAAAATTTGGATTTTATCCTGATACAACAAAGGCACCATGTTCTTCATTTCTTCATGTAAAACCGAAAAAGCCGCCCAGCTCACGATCAGCAGTTTCAGGATGGATTTGACCAGTTCCACCAGAGCCCGTTTTGAAAAAAGGCGTTCCAAACCGGTCACGGGATTGAGTTTGGAAAACTGGGGCGTCAACGATTCGGTGCTCCAAAGCAAACCGATTTGGAGATAATTAGCCAGAACAGCGGCCGCGAAAAGGGTCAGCATCATCGGCAGCATAAAAGTGATGGTTCCCAGCACCGTGCGATTAACCAGTTCGACCAGGTTAAAGTCGTCCCGGTTGACTTGGGGGATCAGGGCAAAGACTTGCTTGATCTGTTCGCCCAAGCGAATGGTCATGCTTTTACAGTTAAAAATAAGATAGATCACGCCGGCCAACAGAACCGCCACCGAACCCAATTCCCGGCTCTTGGCGACATCTCCCTTTTTGCGGGCATCTTCGCGCTTTTTCCCGGTTGCCGGTTCGGTTTTATCCTGATAACTTGCTTCGGCCATTGCGGATCACCTGCTCTGTATGACACTGATGAAAAAACCATCCATTTGTCGCATGATCTCTTTGATCAAAGGCGCCATACCGTTTAATATCAACATGAAAATGATCATACCCAAAACAATATTGATCGGAAAACCGATCATCAAAATATTGACCTGGGGCACGGTGCGGGCCACAATACCCAAGCATAGATTCGACAGAAAAAGCGTAATAATGATCGGCGCGGCGATCTTAATGGCGAGCACGAACATCTGGCCGCTGGCTTTGAGCACCAGATCATAGATCTGGGGCTGCAGGCTGAAGCCGCGGATCGGGACGGCTTCAAAAGAAGCCGCCAGCGCGCGAATAAAAATATGGTGCCCGTCCAGGGCCAGAAAAATAAGGATGGTGAACACATATAAAAACTGCGAAAGGGTTTCGCTTTGCGTGCCT
>RPPU01000759.1 GCA_003819975.1 Desulfobacteraceae bacterium | reverse complement strand
CTCACGGGCAACATCGGGCTGCACCATATCCATCATGTTTTGCCTCGAATTCCGAACTATAAGCTGCAACAGACCTATGCCGAATCGCCCTTGATGCAAACCGTAAGGCCTTTGACCCTCCGCAACAGCCTCAAGTCGGTTTCCCTGAATCTGTGGGACGAAAAGGAACGACGGTTGGTCAGCTTCAGATCCCTGAAAGATTCCTTGCCCGAAGCGGGGAGAGGAATGAAGCGGGGAAGCGGGGAAACGGAGATGGGGAGAAAAGAGAAGGGAAAAAGCGAATAGCGAATATCAAACTCCGAATATCGAATGCTGAAGGTGAGGTGTAAAAGGCGGTTCCTAACGTCTCACGTTTGTTAGCAGCCGGGTGAGACGGGTCGGATCATTCTTCAATCATCATCTTCAAGACTTCGCTGGTGCGGTTGAGGCGTTCCATGAGCGTGGTGGAGAAAATTTTATAGAACCGGAATTGGGTGGCGAAAGACATTTGCTCCAGACTGGAGCTGTTGATGCGCATGAGCATGGTGTCGGTGACTGCTTTGATGGTGGCGGTACGGCGGGTGCGGCCGAGGTGGGCCATTTCACCGAAACAATCTCCGCTTTCCAGCATAGCGATCGATTTGCCGCCTTTTTCGACCATGACCCGGCCTTTGACCACGATGTAAAAGCTGTCCTCAATTTCCCCTTCGGAAAAGACGGTGGATAGAGCTTCAAACTGGCGCCAATGGGTCAGCCGGATGGTCTCGGTCAATTCGGTGACGCTGAAATCCTTGAAAAAGGAGACGGTTTTCAGGGTGGTGATTTTTTCGCCAAAGCCGATCTCTTCTTCCACGAATTTCAATTGATCGAAGGAAGCACTCAGGTCCGCGGCGAGCTGCAAGCCGCTCTGGTAACGCTTGGCCGGGTCTTTTTGCAGGGCGCGCAGGGTGATACTCTCGAGCGGTTGGGGGATGTCCCGGCCTTTTTCATGCAGAGGCCGTGGTTCTTCGCCGGCGATTTTATAGAGCGTGGCCGCATCGGAATCGGCGGCAAAAGGGTGAACGCCGGTCAGCAGTTCATACATAATGATACCCAGGGCGAAAATGTCCGAGGGCGGCGCCGGGGGCTCTCCTTTTAAATGTTCGGGCGATACATAACTGACCGAGCCCATCATGCCTTTGGGTAAGGTATTATCGGTCACGCCTTTGATGGCGGCGATGCCGAAATCGGTGATTTTAACCTGATCCTTGCCGGTCAGCATGATATTGCTGGGTTTGATGTCGCGGTGGATGACGCCGTTTTGATGGGCGTAATCCAGGGCTTTGGCGCATTGAAAAATAATCTTGAGCGCATGATCGAACGGAAGCAGACGTTTGATTTGACAAAACGGTTTCAAGGTGCCGCCGTCCACATATTCCATGACCAGGCAATATTCGCCGTTTTCCACCACGGCATCGTAAACCGCGACAATATTGGGGTGGGCCAGTTTGCCGGCGGCGCGGGCCTCGTTAAAAAATATTTTCTTGAATTTCTCCAGATGCTCCTGATCCCGTAAAGCGAGATTGGAGGCGATTTTGATGGCTACTTGGCGATCCAAAAACGGATCATGGGCCAGATGGATTACGCCCATGCCGCCGCGGCCTAATTCTTTTTCAATGGTATAACGTCCGAAATAAGCCGGTTGATGGGATGGAATCATATTAGGACACCCTCTCAAAGGTTTTTTTAGCGGTTTTATGCGATCATCCGGGTCGCAACGACCCCTAACGCGGATACCATAACATATTTTAGAAATATTTTTTATCTTTAATGCAGGTTTTCCCTTCAAACCCATGTCTTCAAACCCATGTCTTGACAGCAACCGGTAATTTCAATATCCTTGCAGTCTTACAACCCGGGACCTGTCCCGGGATGGCGTTCCAATCAAAACAATCATGAGGTCGGGTTTGCGCGCGGTTATACAAAGAGTCAAAAATGCCAAGGTTGAGATAGAACAAAAGGTCGTGGGCGTAATCGGTCCCGGTTTGCTGATTTTTTTGGGTGTGGGTGAAGGGGATACGGAAAAGGATTGCGATTATCTGGCGAATAAAATCGGTCATCTCAGGATTTTTGCCGATGAAAACGGCTTAATGAACCATTCGGTGCTGGAAATATCCGGATCGGTGCTGGTGGTTTCCCAGTTCACGCTCTGGGCGGACTG
>RPPU01000758.1 GCA_003819975.1 Desulfobacteraceae bacterium | reverse complement strand
GCGGCGTGCCCGGCACGCCGGCCTTCGCCGTTTTGGGGCCTCCGCCGGCCGGGGATAATAAGAATTCAACCAGCCGGTCGATGGTGGGGTATTCAAAGAAAACCGTGATAGGAATGAATCGACCGAGTTTTTGCGTGAGGTAATCCTTCAATTCCAGAGTCATGAATGAATTTAGACCCATATGGATGAAACCGATATCCGTATCGGACGGCGGAACGATTTCGCGGTTTGAAACCGAATAGATGCCTTCTTTAACAAGATTTTGGAGAATGTTGCGGGAATATGTTTGAGCCGGAATCACCACCGGGTCGTTAACTTTTTGAGGACGGCTGTCGGGTTTTAAAGCGGTCCGGGCCTCCAGCGCGGTTGCATCCTCGGGCGACAAGGCATGCAGGCGAAGGCTGCGGCCCGCCGAAATCCAGGCAGCCAGGTTGTTCAGGAAAAGTTCGTGTTCGGGGGTCTTACGGGTCATGGTTTTCATGATCCAATAGGAGTTCCGGCCGGCTTCATTCAGGCATTCTTCGATATAAACCTGAAGCACGGCTTCAGGGGCTATTTCAACAAAGACATCGCAGCCGGTCGCGATGACTTCCCGCAAAGCCTGGTAAAACAGGCAGGGTTCAATCCAGGCGCGCGACCAATAGCCCGGTCCGAAATCGTCCGGTTCGGCCATCTTTCCCCGGACTGGCGAATAAACGGGCACGGCGGGGGCCTCAAGCCGGAGAGAGTCCAGGGAACGGACGATGAAATCGGAATAAGGTTTGATATGTACGCTGTGGAATGGCTCGATGATGCTGATGTATTTGCAAAAAATGTTTTTTGCGGAGTAGTCGGCCAAAATCCGATCCAGGGCTTCTTTTTGCCCGACCAAGATCACGCTGTCGGGGCTGTTAACGGCGGCCACTTGAACCCGGTGGTCGAATTGCTTTAAAAGCGGTATGATTTTTTCATGCGATACGGACACATGAATCATCAGAGCCTTGTTCTTCGTCTTTCCGGAAACGGCGATCTGGGTGGCTACCACCTTAAAAGCGTCTTCAAGGCTCAACATGCCGCCGATATGCGCTGCGGCTATCTCTCCCAAACTATGCCCCAAGAGGAGGTCGGGACGGATTCCCAGTTCGATCAGTAAATGCGCCAGCGATACCTGAATGGAGAGAATACAGGGATTGCCGATGACCGGATCGTCGATCCGGCTCGAATCAGCGGGCCGGGAAATTTCCTCGATCACCGAATAGCCGCAGTATTGCCCGGCCAAGGCATCGCATTCTTCCATTTTCCTTCGAAAGAATTCGTTTTTCCGCATCAGAATGAGGCCCATTTTTTTCCGTTGCGTACCGCCGCCGGAAAAGACAAAGGCGGTTTTTGCGTCGGGGGTCGATCGGATGTCGAGGATATTCGGATCCTTTTTCATTTTGCTTATTCCTGTTTTAAACGGGTATACAGACGATTTTTCAAAAAATACGGGTGCATTGTCCGAATATTCCGAAGCTTGCGCCGGACTACCGATTAAAGCGTCAATCCGATCCTTCCAAGCGGATCAGGCATTCTTTGATTTTTTCTGCGATGATTTTCGCATTTTTCCCTCTGAGCATCTCATAATGGTCGCCGGGAGCGGGCTGAAAAGAGTGATGGGGAGCAATGCTGAGCCATTGGGCTTGAAAACGATTTTGCCGGTCGGCGGATATCTCCGCCGCATGGAAATGAAAAATTTTTTTAGAATAAGTGCCGGGTTGATAAACATCCATCAGTCTGGCATTGTGTTGAAAAGCATCAAACAACCGGCGCGCGTAGGGCATATCGATATCGGGAGGCAACCAACGTCGATTTTGCAGTTCCGTAACCAGGAAGGGCAGGCGTTCCCCCGGCTTTCTTTTTTTTAAATCGGCTATGGGAATTCCTTTTTTGGGATCGTGTAGACGGGAAAAATCGTAGGACCATTCCAGCAGGTGCCGCAGATCGTCTTCGTCGGAAAGCGGCTCTTCATCATTGAAATGCGTATCCAACAACAAAAGCAATTTCAATTTTTCGTTGCGGGCAACTAATTGTCGAGCCATCTCATAAGCCAGCCATCCTCCGAAAGACCAGCCGCCGATCAGATAAGGCACGCTGGGGAAACGTTATTTGATGATATCGATACAGACGGAGGCCAGGTCTTCCACGCGCTTGACGGAGCTCCGTCTTTC
>RPPU01000757.1 GCA_003819975.1 Desulfobacteraceae bacterium | reverse complement strand
CGCGAACACGTCACCCGAGGGCTCCTGCCCTGGTCACCCAAGGGCTCCTGCACTGGCCACCCGAGGGTTCCTGCCCTGTCCCGCGCATTCCAAAGAATTCCGACAGATTTTCTGGGGCGCTACACGAGAGGTAAGGCCATAAACGGGTAACTGGTATCAACAAAAATTGATTTACAACCTATTGTTCGCATCTGATCGGCAAAAAGCCGTAAAAATTTCGGCTCAACAAGGATTCCTGGATGATTCGCTTTTCTATAGCAATGCCTTTGGCGATCACAAACAAAAAATGGGGACAGGCAAATAATGCTCTATTTTTCCGATAATCTTTTCAGAGAATACACCCCTTCCAAACCGCGAATAGCCCTGGGCTTCTTGGCATGCCGTGACGTAAAATACCCCTTAAACCCGCTATATACCTTTTCGACAAATTCCTTGTCGCCGATGATTCCGCTATCGCTGAAATATCGCGTTCGATGCCGAAACCGTTCCAGGGAGTCTGCACTTCCTGAATTTTTCCCTTTATCCTTAGCGAGTCCACCTTTTTGATAGACATATTTCAAATAATACTTAAACCGTTCCTCCGTTCGTTTAACACCAAACTCTTTTAAACCAAAATCCAAAGAAAGAAAAGCTTCCTTATTTTTTGTTTCCGCATGATAGCCCAGGGAACACCAGCGATAAAGTTCCGGCTTTTCCACCAGGCCGGCTCGTACCGGATTCAAATCTACATAAGCCAAGCAATTAATCAAAGTTTCCCCTTTGTCTACGATTACACTTCTGAAGCGTTCAGCCCAAAAAAAACCTTTCCGTTTATATGCCTTGTTGTAATAACGGGAAAACCGCTGTTTGATTTCCCGAACATATTCGGATAAATTGGCCCATTTATTTCTGAACATCTTGATTTGGTCCTTACTTAATAAATTTTTTGTTTTATCTTCATAAAAACGTGAATAACGAGCTTGAATTTCTTTTTCAGAAAATTCATCGCCAACATGCATCTTAACCAAAAGATGAAAATGGTTCCCCATAATACAAAACCCAAAAACTTCCACAAAGTAGATTTTGCTCAACCAAATAATAGTACCAAGCAAGAAATCCTTATCTTTTTTTTCGAGTGCATATCCGTCCAACGCGCTCCTGGAGATAACATGGTAGACAGTTGGCTCTCCCCTAACGACCATTCTGGCGATCCGTGGCATATTTTCCTCCTGACTTCAAATTTGATTATTGAAAAATAACATAAATCTCAAAAATACGCAATACATTATTTGCCTGTCCCCTATAGCTTTCTTCTGCGTCCGAATTGGTCTTTTTTTTGCAGCTTTCATATGAATATCGACCTAATCAGGAGGCTTGTCATGAAAATCCGAAATAATAGGTTGTTCAGATCGAAAAACATCATTCACTATTTATCTATCTTCTTGATATTTATCATTATTTCCATATTCCCCATCCAGCCGGCCCAGGCTATTGTCTGGTGTCATGATTTCGTGATTCATACCCTGACCGGCCAAGATATTGACAAAGCCCCTCCGGAAACCCTCAGGACCTTGCTTGCCAACCTGGGATATAAACCTTTTAATTATACTCTGGCGCGCTCCCTGCCCGACGCCATGTCGCACCTGCAACCTGGCGATGTTTTAATCATAGGCGATTCCCATTCCGGTATCGTCAACTTGAACGGCACCATCGATCATTTCATCCAAATCGAAGGCGCCTCCGGGACCCATTATGATCCTCAAGCCGCAGCGTTTCAAACCCTGGTGCGGCGCAATAATACGTTGGAAGAATTCCTGAACCGGCCTATTTATAAAAAGCTACCTCTGGAGATCTGGCGCTTCATCAAAAAGGCCGAGTTCAGTGCTACCGGTCATGAACTCCCCCTGATCAGCCAAGGAAACTGGGTCTCCAACGATATGCGCTTGGACCCTAAAACCGGTTCTTTTATGGCCAGTTTTATCAATCGCGAGTTCAACCGGATCATCGGCAACAAAGCAGTTCTCAATATGCAGGGCACGATCGATCCCAAAACCTTAAAATTGACCGCCGGTTTTTCCGGTTCCCTGAACTTCAGGGTCGATGCCAATGCGCGCCGCGAAAACCGTTTTGCCGGTACCGTCGCTTTGTCTTTTGCGTCTTCCGGAACGATTGCCTCTTACAAAGGACCCGCCGGCCTGACCTTTTCG
>RPPU01000756.1 GCA_003819975.1 Desulfobacteraceae bacterium | reverse complement strand
TGAGGAAGTGAATCGCCAAGGCCTCCGGGATAAAATCAATCTCAAGAAAATGATCTTCGGTTCGGAACGGTCCAGCGATGCCATGCGCCGGCGCATTAAAGAGCTGTTAAATCTTGAAGATATGTTCGATATCCCGGGCATGACCGAGTTGTACGGGCCCGGAACCGGCCTGGATTGCGCGTATCATCAGGGCATTCATTATTGGGCCGATTATTATATTCTGGAAATCCTGAACCCCGAGACTCTGAAACCGGTGGCGGAAGGGGAGATCGGCGAAATGGTGGTGACGACCTTGAAAAAAGAGGCGGCGCCCCTGATCCGTTACCGTACCCGAGATTTGACCCGGCTGATTCCGGGGCAATGCCCCTGCGGATCCATATTGCCCAGGCACGACCGTTTGCTGGGTCGCTCGGACGACATGATCATTTTCCGGGCCGTCAATATTTACCCCGGTCAAATCGATCATATTCTTTCCGGCATTAAAAAGATCGGCAGCGAATATCAAATTATTCTGGAGCGCAAAGAAGACGGCCGGGATTATATGACCGTCAAAGTCGAGCGCCAACAGGGCATCGGCCAAGATCAGAATGCCGCCTTGAGCCAGATTATTGCGGATGAGATCAAAAAACAGATCATGGTCAGCGCCGGCACGGTGGAAATCGTGGATTACGGTTCTTTACCGAGATCGGAGCGCAAGAGTAAACGGGTGTTTGACCGCAGGGCTTAAAGGTTTTTTTAATCCTAAAAAGCGTAGGATTAAAAAAACCTGAATTCCGGCAAAGATTGCCGGAATAGGATCGCAAATTGTCGATGAATGGAAGATAAGTACCCAAGAGAAGGGATAGAATGGATTTGAAGATTTCGACTACTGATTTCCGGATTCTTTCTTTTAACCGTGAACGGTGAACCCGGAACCAATAAAAAGGAGTAAACCTGTGAATAAATTCGATTACCTGATGCCTAATTCCATTGACGAAGCCATTTCCCTTTATGTCAGTCACGGAGAACGGGCCAAATACATCGCGGGCGGAACCGATATCATCGTAAAAATCAAGGAAGAAAAGATCGCTCCGCAATACCTGGTTTCCTTGAGGCGTCTGTCGGGACTGGATCATATCGAATATAAAGAGGGCGAGCTGCGGATCGGTTCTCTGGTGACGCACCGTATGCTTGAACTTTCTCCGGTTATCCGCAAAGAGTTTCCCATTATTACGGACGCGGTTTCCCAGATCGGTTCGGTCCAGGTCCGTAATGTGGCGACCATCGGCGGAAACATCGTCAATGCCGTACCTTCGGCGGATGGAGCCATCCCCTTGATCACCTTGGGGGCTCAGGTGCGTTTGCGGGGACCTAAAGGGGAACGGTCCATGGCGCTTGAAGATATTTATATCGGCCCGGGCATGACGCTGCTGGAACCGGGGGAAATCCTGCTGGAGTTCATTATTCCCAAGCCGGCGCCGCATACCGGAGCGGCCTATTGCAAACATACCCGCCGGGCGGCCATGGAATTGCCTTTGTTGGGCGTGGCTGTGCTCCTTTCCCTGGACGCGCACAAGAAAACCTGTTTGGCGGCCAGGATCGGTTTGGGGGTTTTGGCGCCCACGCCCATGCGGGCCCGCAATGCCGAGGCGATTTTAAAGGGACAAAAGTTGAGCGACGCTCTATTGCAAAAAGCCGGCAAAGCCGCGGCCGAAGAATGCAAAGCCCGCGACAGCATTCGCGGAGAGGCCTGGTATCGCCGGGACATGGTGGAAGTTTTGGTACCGCGCATGGCGCGGTTGGCTATGGAGAGGGCAAGATAGTGTCATGTTGTTAAGAGTTTTACCACCAAGGCACTAAGACACGAAGTAAAAAATATAATTTTAATCTTTGTGCCTTTGAGTCTTAGTGGTGAAAAAATGAATTCACCGATTACGGGAGATTTTCGAATGAAAAAGCATATCGCGTTCGTATTGAACGGCAATCGCATGGAGCTGGAAGTGGAATCTCATTGGACTTTGCTTCATTTGTTGCGCGAAGAGCTGGATTTGCCGGGCACTAAATCGGGTTGCGAGAGCGGCGAATGCGGCGCCTGCACCGTGATCATCAATGCTAAAGCGGTCAATGCCTGCTTGTTCCCGGTCATGGAGATCGACGGCGCTCAAATCACAACCATCGAAGGTCTGGCCAAACCTTCCGGGGAATTA
>RPPU01000755.1 GCA_003819975.1 Desulfobacteraceae bacterium | reverse complement strand
GAAATGAATTTTAGGAGCATAAGATTTTTCCTTCTTTCAAATTGGGTTGCGCCTCAGGTTCATTGATATGTCACTCGTTCTCCCTGAGCCCTTCGACAAGCTCAGGGTGAACGGAGAGAGGAATCGCGCTATAATTCCGGTCATGCTGAGCCTGTCGAAGCACTCAGTATTAACGGTTCACTTCAGCGGTTTTTAAAACACCCATAATTACCAAATTGCCCATATGTACTTGATGGAACGATTCGCAACGCCAAGTGAATTTATTTAGCCGGCTTACGCAGCAGAACTTTTCTGAGCAACCGCACCCAAAGCGACCAATGGCGCGGAGCGGGTTGCATGCCGCAAAACAACTCGGCTCGGTCCAGGGCGTCTTCCAGGAGCGCGTCATGCAGCGGCCGGATCACGAGGAGCCATTGCAAACGGGTCCAGCCTTTGACGCGCATATCGATCACATGGCGCAGTTTGGTTTTATCTTGGGTTAACTCCTCAATCTCAAATTCGTGCGTGCCCAGAAAATCCTTGGGCCCCATAAAGCGAAAACGGATCTTCCGGCCCGGCTCATAAGCTTCCACAAAATAGCGAATGGGTCCATGGCCGCCGCGCGC
Source organism: Desulfobacteraceae bacterium (assembly GCA_003819975.1). Next base: position 1,585 of record RPPU01000755.1, on the reverse strand, counting down.
GCCGCTACTCAAGGGGCGGTCGAACTTCATCGGACTCCAACGATCATGAGGCCAGAGCTTATCATCCGGCGAAGCCAGACCGTCGATCAGTTTTCCGACCAAGGCCATAGGGGCATTAAGTACGCGTTCATGGATATTGAGAACTTTCATTTATTATTCCAAAAGCGGCGTCTTGTCGCCGCACTCCAAACAGGGAACCCTACCGGTATGTTCGGGTTCCTACTTTTGTCTTCCAGGCAGGGTTTCGAACAACGCATAGGTTTTATTGATCCTGGATTTTCAGGATCGATAAAACATTATCAATAAAACCTTCAGAAACCTTAGCACAAGGAACCTTGGGAGACAAGCGCCAGGCCAGTCAAATGCATGGCATAATAGTTGCAAATTTTTATTAAAGCAAATCCCTGAATGCGCAACCCTCGTTTTGTCGATAAAGGACAGAAAAATGGATGAGCCATAAAGTCGCATGAATTCAGATACTTAACAAAAAGAATATTAAGGAGATCGGGATAATGAAAATAATGGTCCACAAAGCGGGTTTGCAACGCAGGCTCATCGTCAGTTTTTTGGCAATGGCATTATTACCCATGCTCATAATGGGGTATTTAGCCACCCAACAGAGTTCAACCGCGCTTCTGGAACAGACTAAAAGCGAGATGGAGGGTTTGGCCGGCAAAGCGATCGAACAATTGGATACATTCCTGAATACGAACCAAATGCATATGGGGTTTATGGCGCAAGCATTGGAGACCCCGATCAGTATGATCCAGGTCGGTATGGCGCCGGATGCCGGGACCCGGGACCAAAATGTCGCCACGATCGTCAATTATATCAAACAACACCCCTATATAAAAAAGGTACAGATTTTCGATAAAAACGGCGATATGAAATTCACCAGCCTCAATCCGGCTAAAGAGACCAAGAATGTGGGTCAGGAAGCCTGGTTTACGGGAGCCGTTAAAAGCCAACAGATCCAGTTTTCTGAATTGTTTGTTGCAAGCGAAACCAACGAACCGACCCTGATGATGGTCAAAGCGCTGGCTAATCCGGCCGGCGGAGCCGTGGTTTTGACTATCGATATCACAGGCAAATCGGTTTCCGCTCCGGTCGAAAGCATCAAGATCGGCAAGGCCGGTTTCGCCTATGCCGTGAATAAGGCCGGTTATGTGGTCGCGCACCCGGATCCCGGAGCGATCTTAAAACAGAATTTCAATAACGACCCTTTTTTCGCGGAGATGCTCCGGAAGAAAAAAGGGATTATGGAGTACACCTGGGAAAACAAGAAGAAGTTTGCGTCTTACCAGGAATTCCCCGCGTTGGGCTGGATGGTGATTTCGGCCGCGGACAAAGACGATATTCTGGCCTCGCTGGATCGGATGCGGACGGTGTTCCTGGTTTTGGGAATCGTCATCGCGGCTTTGGCGTTGGCTGTGGCCTGGTTGATTTCAGTCCGCCTGAGCAAGCCGTTGATCCAAACCATTCAAAAATTGACCGATATGTCGGATCAGGTCACTTCCGCTTCTTCACAAGTTTCTTCTTCCAGCCAGCATTTGGCGGAAGGGGCCTCGGAGCAGGCGGCTTCCAT
>RPPU01000754.1 GCA_003819975.1 Desulfobacteraceae bacterium | reverse complement strand
TGTGTCCGAAGCGACATACACGGCAACGTCTTTGGAGAGGCTGATGTTCATATCCCGGGTCAGGATCTGATTAAAAACTTCCACGGTCTTTTTGACGTCACTAAGGGCTTCGGGGCGAACCGCTCCTTTTTTAATCACGCCGGCGAAAGCGCCCGGATAAGCCCGGAAAAATAAAACTACGAAAACGGTAAAAATCGATAAAAACTTTTTCATGCAGACCTCATAAATGCAGACAGGAAATACCGAATAGTACCGGATCGATTGAGAGACGAAACAAAAGGGAACTTCGCAGTCGACCTGTCATGCGAAAAAAAATAGACGCTTAGGTCAACCCGATAAAAGATTGTCAATAATGATAGCTTTAACCTGCGTTACACAGTAGGGGCGACCGGCCGGTCGCCCCTACCCGGGTCATCGCGCTCATTGCCTTCTTAGGACCTTGTCTTCCGGGCAGGGTTCCGAACGATGCATAAGCGCTTAGATCAACAATATCACCAAAAGGCTGTCGATACATTCCAAATGCCACTTGCGCTTTTTTGGCAGGTTAGCGTTTGTTTGCTTTAATAGCTTCTACCCTTTGAAACTATGGAGGAACCCTCGCGCAGCCAGGGAGGAACCCTCGCGCAGCCAGGGAGGAACTCTCGGTTAGGCCGCATCTTCGGGTAAGGCTCCGCAAGAAGCTGAGCCTTTTAGTATAACTTGATAAGCAAATCACAAGGAGCGGAAAACAGGGCTCCTTGTGACCCGGTGTTTTTTACCAGCCCCAACTCAAGTATTGATGAATCGAATTGGAAGCTTTGCGGCCGGCGCCGGCTGCCAGAATAACCGTGGCTTGGCCGGTGACGATATCCCCGCCCGCCCAGACTCCTTTTTTGCTGGTTTTGCCGGTTTCGGGTTCCGTGACAATGTAACCCCACTTGGTGAGTTGCATATCCGGGGTGGATTGAGTCAAGAGGGGGTTGGCGCCGGAACCCACGGAAATAACAGCCAAGTCGCATTTCATGGTAAACTCGGAGCCTTTGACCGGGACCGGTCGGCGGCGGCCCGATTCATCGGGTTCTCCCAATTCCATTTTGCGGCATTCCATGCCGACCACGCGACCTTTGTCATTGCCCACAAAGCGGACCGGCGCGGTCAGTAAATTGAACTCGATGCCTTCTTCTTCAGCATGATGGAGCTCGGCGGCGCGGGCCGGCATTTCTTCGCGCGAACGGCGATACACAATGTGCACATGATCGGCGCCCAGGCGCATGGCGGTACGAGCCGAATCCATGGCCACATTGCCGGCGCCCAACACGACCACATGTTTGCCGAGCACAATCGGCGTATCGTAAGTCGGGAAGAGATAAGCCTTCATCAAGTTGGCCCGGGTCAAATATTCATTGGCCGAGTAGATGCCGATCAGGTTTTCACCGGGAATATTGAGAAAGGTCGGCAAGCCGGCGCCCACGCCGACATAAACGGCGCTGTAGCCCTCGGCAAAGAGCTCATCCATGGTCACGGTACGGCCGACGACCATATTGCATTCCACTTTACAGCCTAATCTTTCCAGAAAATTGACTTCGGAATAGACAATCTCTTTGGGGAGTCTGAATTCGGGGATGCCGTAAACCAATACGCCGCCCGGTTTATGAAAGGCTTCAAAAATAGTCACTTCATGGCCTTTGAGAATGAGATCGCCGGCCACGGTCAAGCCGGAGGGACCGGTTCCGACTACGGCAACTTTTTTGCCGGTCGGTTTGGATTTAGGGGGCAGGTCGCCTTTGCCGTTAGCCCTTTCCCAGTCGGCGACAAAGCGCTCCAGATTGCCGATAGCCACGGGCTGGTCCTTTTTACCCACAATACAATTGCCTTCGCATTGAATCTCTTGGGGACAGACCCGGCCGCAAACCGCGGGCAGGGCATTACGTTCCCAAATCTTACGAATCGCTTTGGTGAACTCGCCTTCTTTGACCAAGTTGATAAAAGCCGGGATATCGACCGAAACCGGGCAGCCTTCCATGCAGGCGGGTTTTTTGCACTGCAAGCATCTTTCCGCCTCTTTGCGGGCCAGTTCCGGCGTATAGCCCAGGGGCACTTCTTCGAAATTTCTTCGGCGAATCTCCGGTTTTTGTTCGGGCATGGCCTGGCGTGAGATTTTTTCCTTTTTAATTTCTTTTTCCGTCATATCATCCTCCATTAAGCTTTGGCCCT
>RPPU01000753.1 GCA_003819975.1 Desulfobacteraceae bacterium | reverse complement strand
TGAAAATTCTATCCCGCGCCCCAACAAAGACTTACATCATTTCACCAAAATTTCTCGCACCCATTTTCGACACAGATCCGCAACTCGCCGCCATTTACAGAGGCTGTTTTTGCGCTCGTTGAAAAGTAAACATCCGGCTGTCATTCCTCATCCGCCTTTGCGAATGAGGAATCCGATTAAATGAGTCGCCGAAGGCTTCGATATTCTGACTCCAGATTTCTGGGCGTGTTGCCCAAAACGATTTTTTCTGTGAATAGAACACAGAATTGAGACTTTTCTTTTTTGCTCTTTGAAAAAGTTCATAATGGCTCTCAAAAAGGTCCGGCGACCGTTGGATTGCGTTTCATGGAATAACAAAGCGGCCGGAACAGTAAAAATAATGCGAAAAGGCCTTTTTCGACCGAAGCTGACAATGTCACGGCCGGATTGCGTCTCCCAACGCCCATCAACTTGCGCAGATTCTGAATGGCGGCAATCATCAGATTCTGGATTTCAACCTGCTCTAAACCGCGAAAGCGGGCTCGCTTAAATCCATGGTTGTTGGCCGCATCCGCAAACGAGCCTTCGGCTTTGCATCGCCGTCGGGACAGCAATCGTTTTCTTCGTCCGGGACTGAGGCATCCATCCGCCCATTCCACATAAGGCGCCCGTTCATTGCGAACCACCTGACGTCCATTCACAGACGATGAGACACAGGCGGTAAAAAACCGACACGATTCACAGGTTCTTCGTTCCGCACGATACCGAATCCCGCCCCATTGATAAGGCCGCTGACGGTCGTATCGAGTCAGGGGCTGTCCCGCGGGACAGATCAGACAATCCCGCCGGGGATCATAGGTGAATTGGTCACAGGAAAACGAAGAGGTTTTTCCTCCGGTGTGTCTCTGATGGGGGATGCATGCCCTCGCACCCCGGTCCTGTAAGTATTGATAATTATCCATCGTGCCGTAAATGGTGTCGGCCACGACCGTCCTAACGGATGTCCGGGTGTTTGTTTCATGTTCTTCCACCGTCTGCTGTAATCGCGTGCCGTCATTGACATGGGCCGGGGTGGTTATCGTGGCGGTAATGATACCGCACTGGTCATCGACAACCCGATGGTCTTTATAGCCCAGCGTGGTCTGGCCGTATTTGCTGCCCAGGCGGGCATCCGGGTCGGTTATGCTGGTCGGTTTGCCGGATTCGTCCGACGGATGGGATGGCTCGTCCGGAGTCGTTGGTGATGAATCAGCCGGTTGCTCTTCCTGTTCCAGTTGGTCATACAGGGTTTGGCCGACCTGCCGCAAGTGCGGCCGCAGGCTGTCCATCGAGGCATTGGCGTCTATCATGCTCGAATCGATATGGATGGTTTGGCCATCGACCAGACCGGCACTAATACATTGTTCGAGGAGGGTCTGGAAGAACTCGGCAAAGATCGCTTTACCCCAGCGCTGGCGCGCTTTGGCAATTACACTGTGGTCGGGTGTTGGATCGTCAATATCGTAGCCGCAGAACCACAGCCAGTCCAGCCGCAGCGGTAACTGAGACAGCAGGCGTCGAACCGATTTGACGTTCTCGTAATACAGCAGAAACATCAGTTTGAGCAGAACGGCCGGATCGACCGAGACGTTGCCGCGAGAACCATAAAAACCGGCGACCCGACTGCGGACAAAATCAAAGTCGATCAGGGCCTTGATGCGTCGCAGAGGATGATCCTGCGGGATACGCTGTTCGATACAGAACGTGTGATAGAATAACTTGGGAGCCGAATTTTGGGGTTTGCCCATCATGGGTTAGAACTCCATTCCATAAACAGTATCCTTATGAAACAAATTATAATCATAAAATGGCAGAGTACAAATACTATGTAAAAAAACCGATTTGGGCAACACGCCCTCCAGACTTCTGACTTCTCTTTTTAAAAATCTTTTTCATTTTTTTGGCCAAATTTCCTCCCGGCCGGACATTATATATAGAGGGTCAAAGGCATGTCATTCGTAGCCTTGGCGAAGAAGGAAGCCGCCCTCCGCGGACCTGTCCGCCGTAGCATTAGCGAAGGCAGAACCATTTCCGCACTAAAAATTAGGGCTAAAGAGACAAGCTCTTGTCTCTTGACTGTAAGAAGGAAAGGAGCATCATCGCCGCAGTAATTTAATTCAGCCCGGCCAAGAGCCGTCAATATTTTTACCATTTTCCTTTTACCTTTTGCCTTTT
>RPPU01000752.1 GCA_003819975.1 Desulfobacteraceae bacterium | reverse complement strand
CAATCCTCTTTTATCCGATGCAATTCTTTAAAGTCTATCGCAATGGTTACTCCTTTAAATTCTTCGATCATTTTTGTCCAGTAGGCCAGCATCTGTTCCTTGCCTTTTAGGACCTGTCCGTTGCTTATCTTAACCATATCCGGACTGTTCGAGAAATAATCGGCCGCACCCGTAACATCCGAGCGGCCAAAGGCATTGCAAATAGCATTAAACACTTTTTCAATGGTTGCTTTTATTTCCGTTTCATCAAAGATAGAGTCGTTGTCTTTTATATCCATTTTCTATACCTCCTTATCTTTTGAGAAAACCTAACAATATCTCGGTCTTTTTATAATGTGGCTCACACCATTCTGATTTTTATTATACCTTACCTCGCGGCCTCTTTTTTGTATCTTTTGGTTTATGACTTCAAACTTTAAACTTAAAACTTGCCTTCCGATTTATTTCTTTTCAGCCTTGATATTGATTTTATCCTTTTGCGCCAACTTTCCCAATATGAAATGGATGCTCTCCTTGCCGAGCTTGTATTTTTGAGCCAGCTCCGCGGGATCGGCGCTGCCGGCTTTTTCGATGTCGCCCTTGATCTCTTCCTCGATTTGGGAGAGCCATTCTTCGAACAGTCCGCGCAGTTCCGGGGTGGCGTAGGAAGCGAGTTCCGAGGACCTGCCGATACTGCCCATCATTTTCCGGCACATGTCAAAAGGCATTTCCGAAGTCTCTTCGCCTTTGTTTTCCCCGGCTGTTTTGCGACCCATCATGGAAGCCATCATGCCCATCATGGATTGCGGTCCCCCGCCCATCATTTGCCCCATCATCTTGGGCATCATATTGCTCATCAGGCCCTGCTTTTCATCCGCGCTCATGCTGCCCATGAATTTTTCCATCATACTTCCCATCATTTTTTGTTTGTCCTCCGCCGATAGGGTTGAGAAAAATTTCTCCATCATGGCGTCCATCATTTCCTGTTTTTCCTCGGCCGACATATTGCCGATCATGCCTTCCATCATTTTTTCCTTGAGTCCCATACGTTTCTCCTTTTCATATTCTTTATTTTGAGGTCTCGTTAGGCTTTTCCACCCAACTGACCGTGTATTCGGTTAATCCGTCGGGTTTGGCGATATTGGGTTCATGGATGATCCATTGGCCGAACAAGCCGGCTTCTTGGGCTGTGAGTTCAAAGTGACTCATGGCAATGCCCATGTCCACGCGCTGCAAATCGGCCATCTTGAGGAGGGCCAAACTCCTTGCGCCGTATCCCCGTGTGCGCTGTACATAAAAGTGCCAGATCTGACCGTCTTTGATAATCCGCCAGGGTTGCCTGTTTGAAGCGGAAGGCCCCAGTCGCACCATCTCGAGCGGCAAGGTATAAGCTCCGGCCGCTTCCCGTAAAAGAGGGTCCGCAAAGGTCCGGTCAAAGAATAACCTGGCCCACGGCAGCCGACCATCCGACCCCGCCTGCCGGCGAATGAACGCATCGAGCCGACCGCGTTTTTCGGTGCGGTAACCCAGGGCGACCACAGCCGGGACTTGTTCATCGGGACCCGTGGAAATCTTGCGGCTGAAGTTGCTTTTGGAAAAACTGCCGCCCAGCCAACACGTGCCGAGACCAAGATCCGTTGCCATCAGGACGGCCCGTTCCAGCAGATAACCGTAATCTTCGAGATTTTTCTCGGATTGACTTACGGCTCCGATGATGAAGCCGGCGGCGCCTTTAATAAATCCGTATGTGCCCAAGCCTTTTAACGCGTCCCAATCCTGCGCGGCGGCAGCCGCCAGTTCAAACCGCACTTTCGCGCCCAGAGGTCCGGTTACCGAAGCGGACAGCCATTTCGACAGTTGTTCCCGCTTCTCCGGTTCAAGCAGCTTCGACAGGTAACTGCGGCTGGAAAAACGCCGACGGATAATATCGGTAATGGGTTGAGTGTATAACATTATTTTTTCCTTACTGTTGCATAAAATTTCCTTAAAAAATTACAAATTCTCTATTATTTAAGGCTAAAAGTTTATTTGATAATCATTTCGTAAAGTTCACTTAAAATGCATTCCAAGAATATGGAATTTTATACGATTTCTCCCTGCGGTCGAAATGACATGATCAATGTTGTTCATTAACTGAGGACGATATTACCTCCGACGTCATTTCGACGAGCGCAGCGAGGAGAAATCGTATTCTTTTTAATGCAACGTTAGGGTT
>RPPU01000751.1 GCA_003819975.1 Desulfobacteraceae bacterium | reverse complement strand
TTAAGAAACACTTTAAGACAGCCATCCGTTGCATGGCGGACAAATCCGTATTTTGCCTTAAAACGGAACAGATCATCAACCAAAGCAATCTGCCCATTGTTTTCGTTTTGGTGGCGGTCAAGACCAATATAGGGAAAGGCATATTTTACGCCTTTAATCCCTCCGTCCAAATTGAACGGTTCAATGATGGGGGCGACGTTGCGGCTGTGGGACAACACATCGCCCACAAACGTTGTCCCGCTGCGATGGCAACCGGTTATGAGAATGGGCGCATCGTTATTCAAGCATTCAAAAGGCTTCATTAAATACTCCCGCCATCCGCTTCACGATTGCTTCCCATGACAGTTCTTGCTCTACCCTTTTTCTTCCGTTTTCGCCGTACATGCGCCTTAACCTTTCGGAATCAAGGAAGCGGATAATGGTATCGGCCAATTCGTCCGCGTTTTCGGGATCCACTAATTCCCCTGTAACTTTATGAAGGACCGCATCAGGCACTCCACCGCTGTTCCCGCCGATACAGGGGAGGTTACAGGCGTTCGCCTCCACGAACGATATACCGAAACCTTCTACGTCCGCGGTCCCCGGTTTAAATCTTGAAGGCATCACGTAGATATCCGCTTCATTGTACCACTCGTTCAATTCCTCATCAGGAGCCTTACCGACGAACAAAACTTGGTTTTGAAGATGAGCGGTCTCCGTCAATTCTTTCAGCCTTGACTTATAAACTCCCTCACCGATGATGGCATAAACAATGTCGGGATGTTTGGCCAGAATCGCCGGCAAGGCCTTTAAAACGGTATCTTGTCCTTTATAATCCACCAATTCCGCCACCGTGATTAGTATTCTTTTCCCTTCCAGGCCCGGATAACGCCGCCGCAGTCCATTCTTGCATTCGGTCGGGTAATACCTTAAAGGATCGACGCCGTTTAAAAAAACCTGGACCTTGTCTTCCCGGGCCCCGCACGCGATCACCCGGCGCCGGGTGAAATGACTGACGCAGAATATTCGGTAGGCTCGGTTGAAAATTCGGGGAATGAGCGGCAAGAACCGAGTACGGATGCGGTTTCTCTGCGTGTCCCGGGAGGCAAAAACTTCATAGGCATGCACGGCGATGACATAGGGCAGGGAACACAATTTAGAAAGCATAAAAGCGATGATGCCGCAGGGGAACCAAATGGTGGCGAATACGAGGGAAACCTTGTATTTAAAACGGCAGTACAAACCGTAAATGAAAAATTGAACTTCCCGCGAACCGTACCGGGCGCTTACGCGATACACCCGGATACCGTACCGGTTCATGAGGTACCGGTCAAAGGAACGGGCTTCTTTCTGCTTGGGGGCGAGAACAATTATGGCATACCCCAAGCCGCAGAGTTGCTTGCATATTTCCCAAGTATAGGTCGGAATGCCTCCTTTTTGGGGCGGGAATCCGGTCGCCATTACCAACAGGGGTTTATCGGCGCGGGGAATGTTATTTTTACCAAAACTTTTGATGACGGGCCCTTCTTTCTTTGATTAAACCGGGTTCTCTCTTCTGGAAAACGACAATGCGGGAAAATTTTCAAAAGAACTTTGAACTTGTCCTATGCCAAGCTCATTGCGGTCGAAACGAATCAAGTTCAGAAACAAAGCCACCAGGATGAAAGTGCTTTCAGAATAATAGTATGTGCGTACGATGCCGGTAACAAACAAACCGCAGTAGATACAAAGAAGATACAAAGGCAGCATACGGTCTTTCCTGCTTTTACCGCACCTTTTCATAAAAACATAATGTTTGAAACCGCAGGTAAAGACCAAAGCCACAATCAATACATGGCACAGAAAACCGAGCAAACCGGTTTCACCCAGAAAGATGAGGAAATTGGAGTGGGACCCCCATTCCTGGACCAACCCGCTGTAATAAGCCCAATCATCGAAATTCTGAATCCCCTTGCCAAGCCCGAAACTTTCGATATTGGCCTGAACGGCGGCAGCGGCATGCTCGACGAAAACCGCGCTGTCTTCGCCGGTCATTTCGCTATTGAAGGGGTTTATGCGCTCCAAAAAAAGAATCTCCGAAAAAGTCCCCCGGGAATACAACCCCAATGCCAGCAAAAAAATAAAAAAAACGGACAATAGTTTCAGTATATTGACCGGAAATTGATCCAGGCCTTTCAATAAAAAAAGCATCATGAAAAATACAATCAAGGCCAACCAACCATTGCGCGCC
>RPPU01000750.1 GCA_003819975.1 Desulfobacteraceae bacterium | reverse complement strand
TTTTTGATTTTTTGGATGTCGATTAATTTATTATTACACCAAACCCTTACCTCCGAAAGCATAGCGTTCAAGGGATAAATTCTAAGAGTAACCGGATCTCTTGGATTGGAATGGTTGACCTTAAATTGAAAATTGTTCAGGGAAATTTTACGATACGCATCAATCACTCGTTGGATTCTAAGACAAAATATATCCTTTGGAGATTCAAACGGGGGGTTGACCGCAAACGGACGGAATAAGGTCTTTCCTTCTTCTAATGCCTTAAGAAACCGCAGGTGTGGTATTTCTTGAGTCGTAGAGTGGACCTGGCGATGGTTGTAATGACGAATTTCCTGTTTGAGAATGGTTCGGGCCTTTTGAATCTCGGTCACATTTTCGCGTACACAAGTGCGCACCAAGTGATCCTGCAACCATTGATAGGGGCGTTCGATTTTACCTTTGGCTTGAGCGGATAAGGCATAAATGACTTTAACGTTGCAATCGTCTAAAACCTGTTTCCACTGAGGAGTGGCTTCATCCGTTAATTGGTGATGTCGATACCGTAGCGAATCTCGCCCACGGACGAACCGAAAGATGGAATGGCTGTCTACATAGTATGAAAAAGGGATGCCATATTGCAAAAAAACGCTCTGTAAAGCGGCAATATGGGCCCAGGTGGATTCTTTTCGCAGCAACTCGGCATGGAGGATATAACGGCTATAATCATCCAGGGAGGTTATTAAAATCCATTTTTCTTTGGCTGCTGGAGAGAATAAATGGAGGGATGAATCATGCTGAATCAATTCTCCGGCATAATTGGTCAGGACTTCACGATCATGAATGGTCTTCGAAGATTTACGAGGTTGGTACAAATCATTCCGTTTCGCGCAACGAATCACAGTCGGCAAAGACACTTTTTGATGATATTTATTGGATAGACGGTTCTTAACGTAGGAGTAATTAAAGTGCCGCAAAGGGACATCGGGGTCCTTGATCAGATTGCGATCCACTGTCAGTTCATTAACGATGATTTTTTCAACCTCTGCGGATAGACGCGGGGCGGATTTTCGGTTGTATTCGATTGTAAACATCGCGGGGTCTTTCCGGTAATCACGAAGCAAGGTGAAAAATCGGGCTTTGCCAATACCCAATACGGTTTGCAGATGTTTGCGGTCAATTTCCTTTTTGAGATACCGTGTTAACAGATCGATGATTTGGTCTTTTGAAAATTTCTTGTGCAATTGGGTCATGCTTAGAGGCCTCCGTTTTCCTCTGAGTATGACCCAATAGGTGTCCAGTTTTAAACGTTAAAGTGTCCACTTTTGAAAGTTAGCCAACAGATGAAAAATCACGCGAAACACACGGCGGTTTAGAGCTTTCGGACCGCAAGCGCGCGGTGCAGACAGGCCGGCAACCTGCGCGGTTTAGCCGGGCTTTTCGGTTCTTAAATTCGATCAAGCCATAATTCAGCCTTGTGATTCCTGCCTTTTTAAATCCGCTCGATAAAAACCTCTACGGAATGCTTGCACCGGCAATCAGAATGAAAACAAAAAATGCCGATGATTGACGACTGATAAAGACAATCCATGAAGTCCAGATAAAAGCCGGCAAAGCGCTGACATTCAATCGACTTGACAGCACCGTCTCAATGATGGATAGTCGCTCCTATGCAATTCATCGGCGACCTGCATATCCATTCCCATTATTCCCGGGCCACCTCCCGAGATTTAGTCCCGGAACAGCTCGCTTTTTGGGCCCAAAAAAAAGGGATTACCCTCATCGGCAGCGGCGATTTCACCCACCCCGGGTGGGTCACGGAACTTAAGGAAAAGCTGATGGAGGCGGAGAACGGTTTGTTCCGGCTGAAACCGGACCTCGAACAGGAAATCAACGCCAAAGTTCCGGCCGCCTGCCAAGCGCCAATGCGCTTCATCCTGACCGGCGAGATTAGTTGTATTTACAAACGCGGCGGCCAAACCCGCAAGATCCATAACCTGATCCTGATGCCGGGCTTCCCGGAATTGGAAGAGTTGAATAAAAAACTCAACCGCATCGGCAATATCAAATCCGACGGCCGGCCCATCCTGGGGTTGGACAGCCGCGATCTCCTGGAGATCGTGCTCGAAACCAGCGAGCGTGCTTTTTTCATCCCGGCCCATATCTGGACCCCCTGGTTTTCGCTCTTCGGCTCCAAATCCGGTTTTAATACCATTGAGGAGTGTTTCGGCGATCTGAGC
>RPPU01000749.1 GCA_003819975.1 Desulfobacteraceae bacterium | reverse complement strand
ATTTGGAAATAATCATTAACGGAATTAATATGATGTAAGCGAAGGTGTGGAAATGACTCCCACCATGGGGTAAAAACAAATTCCGGATACCAAGTTCATGATTGTCGTATTTTTCCAAGAAAAAAATAAGATCCAAGTCATCCAAAAAAGACATTCGGAAGTAGAACAACAAACTATATAGTGCCTGAACGGAAACCCGGCTTTTTGGTGGACGGCGCCCCAGAAAAAGTCGGTTCAGGCAGCCATCAGCAGCTCACATTATTAATACTTCTTAAAATTGGTGGTTTCAACGGCCTTGGCATCAAAATTTGGGAACACCTCTCCCATGATGTTTAAAAACTTACCCCCAAAAGTACTGCTATGCCGCGTGTCGGTATCTTTGCGTGGCCGCTTTTTCTTCACGGAGCAGGCGTTCTTGCTCTTTTTTCTGTATCTTGGCCCCCAATATCTGGAGGTTGCGGGCAAGCACAGCCAAGGACACGTATCTCTTGAAGCCGAACAGGCCATGATCGGGGCATCGATCCAACGCATGGTTTTCCAATGCGTTGATCGCCGATTCAACGGCTGAATGCCTTCGCCGGGCACGTACAAATTCTTCTGAATTTTCAATAGATTCGGCCTCTGTGGATAACCGGCCCTTTCGCGGCAGAACAACGTTGTCTATGATTTCGGGGAGCTCCTTTTGATTGCTTGGACGATGGAACCCCTTGTCAAAACTGCAACCGGTCAATTCCGGAAACTTTGTCTTGGCAGCCGAGACCATTTCAACCGCTATCTGGTCATCCGTCTGTTTTTCCATGACGTGATGATGAAGGATAAAACCGTACTGATCTTCAAGGATGCATACCTTTAATCCCAGTTCCTGTGACACGCCGGCTTTCCCCTTGCTGATCCATTCGGTATGCTGCTCGAAAATGGAAAAAACCTTTTCGCCATGCGGTATCTTCTCATCATTCATTACACGGCGGCATATCTGATCCATCTGACGCTGGGCATGGGCGATATACTGGTCGATGACGACCTTCCGGGTAACGCTTCCCATCCCCATGTTCTGCAACACTGCGAGGCTCTGACGTGTACGCCGGATATATGCCGCCACCGTATCAACGTATTCTTGATGGGCCGCTATAATTTCGGTTTGCTTTTCTGCCTTTTTGTACTCGAATTTTGAATTGGATTGCTTCAGCTTGCTGACACGTCTGAACAACCGTTTGATTTTTCTTAGAATATATTCATTTTGCCGCCATTCGGTCAACCCCAATTCCGAAAACTCTAGCGCAACCAGGGTAATCACTTTGCGTATCGAATCCCACAGCAGATTGATATCGGTCGGGTAATGAACGTTCGTCTCAACCACGAAGGAATCGCAACGGCCTAAGAGAGGTTTATCTTTTCTCCCAAAGAGCTCTTGTCCGATATTGACTGCACGTTGATTGATTCGGTCCACCACTTCCGGCGTCAGAAGTCCCACATTATCTTTTACGGTCTGAAGGGCATAGCGCTCATCAAAGTCGATATGTCCTAAAAATTCTCGTACTGTCTTATGCTCGTTGGCGATCTCCACCAGTTTGTCATAATCAAAATTGCAATTCAGTCGTATCAGGCCGAGAACCAGTATGTTCCAAAGATCCATGCCGGGCCGACCGGTTGTTTTGCTTTTGTCATCCGGGACAATGCTTTCAAGGATTTTAAAAACGTCCTTCCGGGCTTGAATGTCGCCGTAAAGAGCCTGCAACCCCAACAAAAGCTGGGGTATTTCATCCCGACTTTGAAGATCGAGCTTGATTTGGTTGATATCCGTCTGGCCGAATTTCAGTTGCTTTTCGATAATTTTTCTCATATGGTTTTCTCACGAAGATTTTTTGCTTTTATTTGATGCTTGAATCCGGTTTTTGTTGTAATCGCAATATGATAACTACCGGAAGAACATCATTAATGCAAGTAAAATTGCATGAAAGCAGAAAATCTTCGCTTCTTTTTTACACGACAACCCGCCGTAATGACTCAATTACGGACTTCCCGTTCAGGCACTATATCGGAAAGAAAAAAGCCCCTGACTGGCTCAAGATGAATTTCATTCTTGGATATTTCGGAAAAACGCTTTCAGACAGGAGTTTCCGGGATAAACGACAAAAAAGGGCTCCATCCCGCGTCCAGCACGGTTTCAGGGACTGAATGGCTGTAAGACCCCACCGGCGTCCACGTAATATCCGAAGGCCGATAGGACT
>RPPU01000748.1 GCA_003819975.1 Desulfobacteraceae bacterium | reverse complement strand
ATTATACGGATCTCAACCAGGCCCTGGAATCGTTGAACCGGCTCGCGGCGCCGCAGCGACAATCCGCGAATATGGAAATAGGCGATACGTTTGCCGGGGATCTCGATGCCTTGATCCGCGTGCCCATCCGCGAGTTTTACGCGCAGAATAAGCTCTCCGATATTGAAACACTGAAAAACAAAGACAAATTGCGTCTGATCCGGTTTTTGGAAGAGCGGGGGTTGTTCCGGTTGCGCGGCGCAATCAACCGCGTGGCCCAAATCTTAAACGTCACCCGCGCTACCGTCTACAACTACCGGGTCAATGTCAAAGAAGATGAAAAGGCCAAGAGGGAGCAGCCCGAGGCGTGCTAGACAGGTTTGAGCCGCCGCATATCGAAAAGGTTACGGCAAAGTACTGCAAAAAAAGTCAGGCAAATGAAAGCCTAAGGAGGAGCAAATGACGGGGGTCAGCGGATTTCAACCTTTTGTATTGGAACGGTTTCTTTCCAAGTTCGAAAACACGGTCGCATACAATTTATCCGAAAGCGGGGCGCATCCCTTGTCGCTGCGCGAGCTTTTGGGAGACGATAAAGAAGTGGCGGAACTGTTGGATGTGGAGTTTTCTTATCCCCAGACCAACGGCATTCCGAAACTTCGTGAGAACATCGCCGCGTTGTATGCCGGCGCCACGCCGGACCATGTGCTGGTGACCGTGGGCGCGGCTGAAGCGAATTTCATCAGCGTGCAGACTTTTGTCGGGCCGGGCGACGAGGCAGTGGTCATGTTGCCCAATTACATGCAGATTTGGGGCGTGGCGCGCAATCTGGGCGCGCAGGTCAAAGCCTTTCATTTGCGGGAGGAAAACAACTGGGCGCCCGACCTGGATGAATTGAGAGCCGTAGTAACCGAGAAAACCAAACTGATCGCAGTCTGCAACCCCAACAACCCCACCGGCCGCATCCTGACCGAAGCGGAAATGGATGCCGTTGTCGCCGCGGCCGACCGGGGCGGCGCCTGGCTTTTGGCCGACGAAGTTTACGGCGGCGCCGAACGTTTGAGCGACCGGCAAACACCCTCTTTCTGGGGCCGCTACGACAAAGTGCTGGCCGTCAACAGCCTGAGCAAGGCGTATGCCTTGCCGGGCCTGCGCATCGGCTGGGTGGTTGCGCCGCCGGCGATCGTGGACGAGTTGTGGGCGCGCCACGATTACACCACGATCGACGCCACCACGCTGGGCAACCTGCTGGCCGCCAAGGCCCTTTCGCCCGAGATCCGGCCGCGCATTATCCAACGGGTGCGCGAATACGTGCGCCGCGGTTACCCGGTATTGGAGGAGTGGCTGAACGACCATCCCGGTATTTTTTCGATCGTACCGCCGCAGGCCGCGGCCATTGCTTTTGTCCGCTATCATCTCGACATCCATTCCACGGATTTGGTCGAGCGTTTGATCCGGGAGAAGAGCGTCTTCATCATTCCGGGCGATGCATTCGGCCTGGACCGTTTCGTGCGGATCAGTTTCGGAGTTCCACAGGAAGTGCTCAAGCCGGCTTTGGGCCGCATTCATGAAATGATCCTGGAGTTGCAAAGGAAATAAGCCGATTACCGAGCAGGCACCCACGCTTCACCCCAACATTGCCTTAAAATTCAGTTATTTCCATCTTGGAAATACCTCTCTTTTTGATACCGCAAATCGTCCCTATTACATTTTTTTGCACCATTTTTTATGATAAATTGACACTTTTTCGCATATAATTTAATATGAATTTGACATTTTTTTGGAGATAATAATGGAACGCGCGGCTTTTCAAAATCTAATGGAATGGAAAAATCAGTCCACTCGAAAACCCCTTCTTGTCCAGGGCGCCAGGCAGGTCGGAAAAACCTATCTAATTAAGGACTTTGGCGCCAAAGAATACGGGGATCTGGCTTATTTCAACTTCGAGCAAACACCTGAATTATCGACCTTTTTCGATTCTTCGTTAGATCCCGGGATTTTGCTGGAATCATTGAGTGCTTTTATCGGAAAAAAGATCAGCCCCGACGATACCCTGATTTTTTTCGATGAAATCCAAGCATGTCCCAGGGCCTTAACCAGTTTAAAATATTTTAATGAACAAGCGCCCCAGTATCATTTGATTGCCGCAGGTTCTTTGCTGGGAGTATCGGTCGGAAAGTCCTCCAGTTTTCCGGTTGGTAAGGTTCATTTTTTGACTTTGTATCCCTTGAGTTATTTCGAATATCTGAAGGCT
>RPPU01000747.1 GCA_003819975.1 Desulfobacteraceae bacterium | reverse complement strand
GGGATATAACTCATTCTCTCTTGCGAAAAACAGGCCCGGATAATGTAACGGGCCAAACTTTCCATGGCATCCTTATCTCCGGGCTGAATCCGGTTCCCGCAAAATACATGAAACCCGGAATGCCGCCAAGACTTGAACAGCTTGACCATATCCTCGGTGATCTTTCCCTTGGTAAGCAATAAGCGAAAAACCTTGAGCCTGAAGATCTCTTCCAAAGCCTTGGGATCAAAACGGGCAGCGACCTTAAACATGCCGTTTTCACGAAAGCAACCATCGGTTAAGAGAATGAGCAGGAGGGGATGCACAGAGTACTTTCTGAAATATCTTATCTTCTCATCAAGTACATACTCTGTGCACCAACGTCCCCTTCTACGACCGTTATCCCCATGCCGGGAAAACATTTAATTGTCCGGCAATCTTTGCATGGTCAATCGGTTTTCCGCCATTATAGCGGAAAACCGATTTGGTTAAATCATCATACCGAACCGCATGCTTAACTCGAAAGAAACCGAATTAATCCACTTTTTTCGTTGTAGCGCACCGGGAATCGGACCAGTCCGAGGAACCGTACGCATTATAGGACTGCACTTGAAAGCACATCGATTGACCCGGTGCCAACCCAGTCCAGATATAATAAGACGTGTTCGCTCCAGTGGTTTGCTTTTTATTGGCGCCGTTTCTGATGCGGAATCCGGTTTCATTGTTGGAATTGTCGTTCCAGGTCAGTTTAATCCTGGCGTTATCCAGCGCAACGGCTTTAAAATTGGTCGGCGCATTAGGAATGCTGTAAGTTTTGGCGCATTTTTTCGTCGTCAAAGCCGAATAGCCGATTTCATTATATGACTGCACTTGAAAACAAACCTCCTGTCCCGATGTCAGCCCGGTCATTACATGCGAAGCGGTATTTGCATTTTTCCAAATCTCTTTATTACCGCTGACGATCCGGAATCCGTTCTCATTATCGGAATTATCCTTCCACGAAAATTGCATGCTCGTTGTGTTGAGCGGCGTGACAACCGGATCGGTTGGAGCATTAGGTTTCGATTTGCCTTTTACAACAATGCTTACCTGCAATAGAAGCAATTGCTTATCATTCTGATTAATGAATTTCCACTGTTCCGTGCATGTCTGATTCGTACTTTGGATTGCCGGCGCATTCATGGAAACATAAAAAGAATAGGTCTGCTTCGGAGCTATGTCATACGGAATGATGATATCATAACGATCGGAACTCAAATTGCCGCGCACATGTCTCAGCTTATAGCCGCTGTTCCAGGTTGCGGTCCCGGTATTCTTAATTTTCCAGGCTTTTGTAAAGGTCGTGTTGCCCGGTACAAACGTGTTCGCCGGATAATTCTCCCAATCGAGTTTGGCGATGTCCGTGCCCGCGGGAACCTTGATGTTTGCATTCAGCAATAACAGTCGCTTTCCATCAGGATTAACGAAATGCCACTCTTCAAGATAAAACTTATCGATGTTCCGCGTGACCGGCGCCCGCATTGGAACCTTGAACGTATATTGCCGGCCCGGCGCCACCGTGCCGGCAATCGACAGGGTTGTTTGCTTCGTACTTAAACCGCCGTTTAAATATTTAAGCTTATAACCGTTGTTCCAGGTCGTGGTTCCCGTATTCTTTATTTTCCAGGACTTGGCAAAAGTGGTTCCGCCCTTTATTGATGCTTTTGGGGCAGGACTTTCATGGTTTAATTCGGCCCCGTCCACGAGAGCCGCGGGAACTACGATTTGAGTCCATAACGGCAGCAACGTATTTTCAGTCGGATTGATCAATTTCCACTCTTCCCGGTAAGTCTTATCCGTGTTCTGTGCCGCAGGCGCTTTCATGGAAACATAAAAAGAATAGGTCCGGTTCGGGGCAACGGCATACGGAATCGTGATATCATAATGATCGGAACTCAAATTGCCGCTCACATGCCTCAACTTGTACCCGCTGTTCCAGGTCGTGGTCCCGGTATTCTTAATTTTCCAGGTCTTGGTAAAGGCAGTTCCGCCCTTCACCGGCGTGTTGTTCGGATAATTCTCCCAATCGAGTTTGGCGCCGTCCACCAAACCCGCCGGAACAACGATTTGCGCCCATAACGGCAGCAATTGCCCGCCGGCCGGCGTCGTGAAACTCCAATCCTCGCGATAAGTTTTGTTCGTGTTTTGCGCCAAGGGCGCTTTCATCGGCACATAAAACGTATATTCCTGATTCGGAGCCACCATGCCGGAAAT
>RPPU01000746.1 GCA_003819975.1 Desulfobacteraceae bacterium | reverse complement strand
ATCGCCCAAGCCAATTTGGAACGCCGCCAACAGGGGATCAAGGAACAACACGATTTCGAGTTCATGCGCAAAGACGGGCGGCGTGTCTATGCCAGCCTGGAGACGGCGCCGATCACGGACGAATCCGGAAACTATCAGGGAGCCATTGCCGGAGTCCAGGACATCACCAAGCGCAAGCTGCTGGAAGAAGAGCGCATACGCATGGAAGCGCAATTGCAAAAAGCCCAGCGCCTGGAAGCGATCGGCACCCTGGCCGGCGGCATTGCCCACGATTTCAACAATATTCTTTACGCCATTCTGGGCAACGCTGAAATGTTGCAAAGCGATCTTCCCGAAAAAAGTCACTCCCGTTTTTCCGTGGAACAGATCATGAAAGCCGGGTATCGCGCCCGCGATCTGGTGCAGCAGATCCTAACCTTCAGCCGCCAGACCGAAGGAGAGGTCATGGCCGTGGATGTAGCCGTTTTGACCGCGGAAATTTTGAAACTGTTAAGAGCCTCTTTGCCGGCCCAAATCAAGATTTGCCGGCAAATCACAGCCAAACGCAAAAGCGTGTTGGCCGATCCGATCCAGATCCACCAGATCCTGATGAATCTTTGCACCAACGCGCATTATGCCATGCTGGAAAAAGGCGGGATTCTGGACGTGAGCTTAAGCGACGAAGAGATCAATGAAAACCGCAACGCCCGTTATGCGGACCTTAAGCCCGGGACCTATGTCAAATTGATGGTCAGCGATACGGGCTGCGGCATGAGTCCGGAGATCATGAGTCGCATTTTCGAACCCTATTTCACCACCCGGGATAAACGGGGCGGCACGGGCCTGGGTCTGGCCGTGGTGCACGGGATCGTTAAAAAGCTGGGCGGGTTTATCGGCGTACAAAGCGAATGGGGCAAGGGCAGCACTTTTGAAGTGCTTTTGCCGGCCATTGACCGGCAATGCCTGCCTGACCCGGTTTCCGCCGAGCCGGTCGCGGGCGGCACGGAAAGCATTTTATTCGTGGATGACGAAGAGGCGATCGCCGATCTGGCGCAACGCAGCCTGCAACGCTTGGGATATCGGGTGGTCGCCAAAACCGGCAGTGTTGAGGCTTTGGAGCATTTTAAAACCCAGCCGAACGACTGGGACCTGGTTATCACGGATATGGCCATGCCCAATCTGACCGGTGAAGACCTCACTATTGAATTGAGGCGGCTGCGACCCGATTTGCCGGTCATTCTTTGCACCGGGTTCAGCGAATGTATGAACAAAGAAAAAGCCATGGCCCTGGGAGTGAAGGCGTTTATTATGAAACCGTTCGTGATGAAGGAATTGGCTAAGATCATCCGCAAGGTGTTGGATGAAAAGGGCAGGGGCCAATCCGCCTTCGCAGGGCCTCCGGCGGACAAGGGGGCAAGGGTGAAGAAATAAAAAAACATGGGGCTGGGGTGTAGGGGCAGGCCTTGCGCCTGCCCAGCGAGAGTTAAAGAAAAAGCGAATATCGAATATTGAATACTGAATGTCGAATATCGAAGGTAAGAAAAAACATGGATTTGGGGTGTCGGGGCAGGCGTAGAGACATAAAATCGTCTCTACGGTGCCCCACCAGTGCTTGCCTTCAGGATGGGCGGCCACAGGGGGCCGCCCCTACGGCTTGGATTAATGTTTATACCAGGCTTCGGAATCCGGGCTGCCGTTATCCGGCATGGAATCGGAAACGCTCATGGATTCTTCCGGTTCCGGATTCCAGCCGGGGGCCATATTGCATATGGGTGGAAAAATCGGCTATCTTTAGATATTTATTTCACGATTTGTAAAACCCGCAGATCACCACCAGGTTGTTTATCTTTTCAAAATAAGCCGATTTGGGATCGTTATTTTTGGTCGTGGGATTGGTCCATTTGTAATCGACCCAACCGGAGCCTTTATCATTGCTTATCTTCAAGATTTCTTTCATAAATAACTTCCCGTTCGTATCTTTGAAATCAATCAAATTTTGGCCGATCAGTTTGCTGTTGGCCCCATGTGCCAAGCATTTAGCGTTATCTTTTACATCAACTACGTAAATATATAAATCCCGGTCTATAAATTGCCCTTTGGCGTTATTGAACTCGGCAAGGGCCTTTTCATTACCGTTGGCTTTCATAAAAGCGACCGCTTTTTGGACCAGGGCCTTGGCTTCATCGGCTGTACCGCCGACGGCCAAAGCAGTACTGACGAAAAAAAGAGCCATAAAAATAATCGAAAATAATT
>RPPU01000745.1 GCA_003819975.1 Desulfobacteraceae bacterium | reverse complement strand
TCGACCGTTTTTGCCCGCTGCTGCCCGTACCCGAATGTCCCGAGATCAAAGCCCGCCAAGCGGCCGATGTTTATAAGCTCTGGCAGGCCTGGGAACAGGAGGCCGGCCGGGAATGCCCGGTGCCGCATTGGGCCATTGTTTGGCCGGCCGCTCAGGTTTTAGCCCGCTATCTGCTTGATCATCCCAAGATCGTTAAAGAAAAAGAGATCCTCGAAATCGGTTGCGGCGGGGCGGTTGTTTCGATCAGCGCCAAACGGTCCGGCAGCCGGCAGGTCTGGGCCAATGACATTGATCCCGTCACCCTGGCCGTGGCTCGGGAAAACGCATCAGCAAACCAGGTGGATATTGTTTTTGACAGCATGAACCGGATTGGAACCCGGACCCTCCCCGCCGTTAACCTCGTGCTGATTGCCGACTTTTTTTATATGAAAACAGATTCCCTGATGCTGACCGCTCAATTGCATGAGTGGAAAAACCAAGGCATTGAAATCATCATTGCCGACGGCGGCCGGGCTTTTGTTCCCGCAGAATATGGCGAAATCCTGCATGAACAAGACCAAGCCGTCAATCATGACTTGGAAGGCAAAAACAAAAGACGGGTCAAAATTTTCAGATTTTAAAGGATTTTTTGATCCTATGGTTTTCAGAGCCAAAAAACCTCATTGACAGAAGCCCCCTTTACCCGCTATATGAAGTTTTCATTATGAAACATGTTTTTTCCATTCCGTCTGAAATAACTTTTTCTGTTGGATTAAGGAGCGCTGATCAAAATGAATATTAAAATCAAACAACCCATGGGAATCCTCTCTGCGTTGGTTCTGTTTGCATGTCTCGCTTTTCAAAACTCTGCTTATGCGAATATGCCCAAATTCATGATCTTGGCCGCTGAACCCCAAAACAACACATTTACAACCGTTTACCCTGAAATAGAAGATCTTCACGAATCAGATCGTCAATTGGTGCTCATCGCTGAAATACAGGATCCGCAAAAGACAACCTATTCGGTTACCGCTAAGATCCAAAATTTAAACGGCAAAATCATATACAACGAGCAAAAGGACCTTGAGATAAAATTAAATATGAAAAAATCCTATCTGTATTACACCATCGCTTTAGATAACGAACTGAAGTCTAAACTGATTCCCGGATCGCTATGGGTGAAACTGAATATAGACGGCAAAGCTTACAAAGACAAAAACATACAATACAGCAAGCAGAGTCTTATCGGTAAAAATATCCCAAAAGCGGTTATCCTTCCGTTTTACAGCAGTCTCAATCAGTTTTTTGACACTCGGCTCAAAGAAGAAATCTTGAATACCTTTGCGGACATCATTAGAATTGAAATGCAAAGAATCGCTCCCGAAGTGATCTCTTCTGAAACATCCGGCCCCAAGCTTTCCAAATTGAAAATAAAAGGGTGTCTGGATCGTTCGGCCTGCCGGGATGAACTGATAAATATTTTTACCGAAGGGGTTTTTATCACCGGCGATGTCAATATTCCTAAATTGGATCCTTCCGCCCATGCAACGGAAAAACAGGCTTTCCTGACCTTGTTTATCTATAGTTTCCGGACAAAAGAAGGCGCGACCTTCAAATCCAACCGTTCAATGAGGCTGACCGATACGGAACCCGAAGTCATGCGGGCTTTGGTCCAAGATATCCTTAACCAAGAAGGGTTTTCATTTCACGTGAAAAGTTTGCTGTAATATTTCTTTTATAGATCCGCATTGTATGATAAAAATGAGACAGACCTGAATGGACTGTTTCGGGTCTATTTTTTTTAAAAACCGTTGATCGATATAGATGACGATGACCAGAAATTCCTGTTTTATGTCTTTCACCTTAAAAATAGCCCGATAACTCTGCTGATTCAGAAGCTTTATTTTACTGACCTGCGATATTGAGTGTGTGCTTTGGATGAAGCGATACGAAAAAGTCTAAAACGCGAAGGATGAATCCACCTTCATAAGACCTCTCACCTACTTAAAAAAATTTTTGTGAACTGAATGGCGGACAAAGACATGAGAGTGAACTGCGATTTTACGGTTTAAGCGAGTTATATTAAAACCATATAAACATCGTTCGGCTATCAAAACTTTAATTGGAGGAGCCAGTGATTTCATCTGTGTGCATACGCCATTTTTTGGTCCGTAAAGGCATTTTTGCGTTGATGATTGCAATTTTTGTGCTTTCTGGATGTATCTCGGACTTCCGTTCTGATGGAACGCAGGGAATGGA
>RPPU01000744.1 GCA_003819975.1 Desulfobacteraceae bacterium | reverse complement strand
GTCCCGCAACCAGAACAGCCTCTTCTCCCATCAGGCCCGCAACAGAGCTGCCGAATACATCCACGCCTGCTTTACCCGCTTGGCCGGGCTGCTTTTCAGCCAAAAGCTCCCCCTTTTTCGCGGAACGCAAGCCGCTCTTAACTCCGGCGCCGGCCGCCCCTTTCTCTTCGGTCTCGGACCGGATCATTGGATTCTTAAAATGGAAAATCAACTGCGCATTCGGTCCCTTTTCCGGAGCCTGACCAAGGGCGATTTTAAGCGGCTTCTCTTGCTTGATTGGATCCAGAAAATAATCCATGATTTCCTGATCCGCTACCAAACCTTGCCGGATTCCCTTGGCTCCTAAAAAATCTTTAATGGTTTGCAAATCCAAAGCCGGCGGCGACCCGCTTTTGATACTCAAATAGGCCTGCAGCTTGTTTTCGCTTACTTTCAAATCGAGCCACTTATCCAAGCCGTTCAGGGCGGCAGCGAAGTTCCCCGATAATTCCGCGGTTTTAAGTTCCGGGATCCGTTGCTGCTCAACCAGGATGGCGTCCCTCTGTTCCTTGGTCAGCAGTTTGGCCGCCACCAGAATATCGCCGATCGGCTTGACGATCTTGGCCTGTTCAAAAAGCTGTTTCTGTTTCTCCAACGCTTTTTCAATATCTTTTGGCCCCGCAAAACCTTTGTCTGCCACGATTTCCCCGAAACGGCGATCCAATTGCCGGGTGTCGATCAATTCCTGAATCGCCAAAAGATAACGCAATTGGTTTTGATTTAGGGCTCCTTGGCTCACCAGAATCTCGCCTAAAGGCTTTTTTATTCCTTTTTTGATCTCATCTTGCTGATAGAGAAAGGCTGCCCTGACCTGCTCCTTGGTGGCCAATTTATGATGAACAGCCAATTTGCCAATAGCCAGCAAAGGATCGCTGCAGGAAATTTCGTGAGATTCGGCCGGCTTGGTTGCCTCGGGGGTTGATTTTACGGCAGATTCCGGATTTTCGGTCTGGAGTTTAAAACGATTCCCGCATTGCTTGCAGGTAATGGCTCTGCCTAAAAATTCCTTTGGAACCCGGTACTTAGACCCACAACCCGGACAAAGGCAAGTTTCTTCAGTTTTTTTTACCATATCCATACTTATCCTGAAACCGACAAGAATCGGGAGGTTATGTATATTTAATGCAAGAGTAATACCAAATCCATCCAAACTTATTCGGAGATTGGCCTGTTTTTAGTCAAAAAAACAGCTAAAAATTAGCTATTTTCCCAAGAATTTTTTTGACTGATCCTTGGGACTATGTTACGGAATCCTATGTCAATGAAGCGCATGACGATAAAGGGTCAAGCGCTTCAAGATATTGAAAAATGGAGGTTAAGCATGTTTGAAATTCTGAAACGACAAGAAATGGCCGGCGGAACCGTGGTAATGAACGAAATCAACGCGCCTCTGATTGCCAAAAAAGCCAAACCCGGTCAGTTTGTAATTTTAAAAGCCAATGAAACCGGTGAACGCATTCCTTTGACCATGGCGGATACGGACCCTAAAAAAGGCACCCTAACCATTATTTATGCCGTGGTGGGTAAATCGACCGCCCTTTTTAAAACCCTGCAAGTCGGCGACAAATTTCAAGATATCATCGGCCCGTTGGGACAAGCCACCCATTTGGAAAAACTGGGAACCGTAGTTTGCGTGGGTGGCGGCACGGGCATTGCCGTTTTGCACCCCATCACCCGGGGATTGAAAAACATCGGCAACCATGTGATTTCCATTATCGGCGCCCGCACCAAAGACCTGCTCATTATGGAAGACAAAATGAAAGAGGCTTCCCATGATCTCCGGATTTGCACCGATGACGGTTCGTACGGCCATAAAGGTTTTGTGACCGAAGTACTTAAAGAACTTCTGGAAAAAGAAGATGTGAAATTGGTGGTCGGCATCGGACCGGTGCCCATGATGAAATTCGTCAGCAAAATGAGCGCGCAATATAAAGTCAAAACCCTGGTCAGCCTGAACGCCATTATGGTGGACGGCACCGGTATGTGCGGTTGTTGCCGGGTCAGCGTCGGCGGTCAGGTCAAATTCGCCTGCGTGGATGGCCCCGAATTCGACGGACATGAAGTCGATTTTGACGAACTTTCCTTGCGCCTGCAGGCTTATAGCGAAGAAGAAGCCCGCTCCCTGGAGCAATATAAGTCCGGATGCGCTTGTAAAGCCAAATAATCTCTTGAAGTTAAAGACCATCAAGATGCCGGGCCCGGTC
>RPPU01000743.1 GCA_003819975.1 Desulfobacteraceae bacterium | reverse complement strand
GGCTCGGTGTCGCCTTTGCGAGCCACGGTAAGCAATACTATTATTCCATCCAGGTGAGCGCCTATCAAAGTGAAGGCAGCGCCTCCGCGGAAGAGCAGCGGTTGAAAAACTTGGGCCACAAGGCCTTTTTCCGCAAAGAGGATGATAAGAAGAAAACAGTCTGGTATCGGGTTTACATCGAAGTTTTCCCCTCGCGCCGGGAAGCGGAAAAGGAAGCCCGGTCCCTTCAAGAACTGGGGCTCATTGCTCAATATATCGTCAAACCTATAGAAGTGGCGGCCCAAGATCCGCCGGCATCGAAAAATAAAGGGGATGTCTATTTTTTACATCTGAGCTCTTATAAAAGCAAAGAAAACGCCGAAGGCGACTCCAAAACCCTGGAGGAACGCGGCTACAAAGCTTTTGTGGTGTCGGAGGAGATCAAAGGCGAAGAGTGGTTCCGGGTCTATGTGGGTGAATTTAAGGATGAAGCAGAAGCCCGGAAAATCGGGAATGAATTGAAAGCCAAAGGTTTGACCGATTATTTCAAGCCCATTCTGATCAATAAAAAAGCGCTCGGGACTGAAGAAACGGAACCCGCCAAACCGGTCACCCCCTAACCCGGAATCAAGCCTACCCACCTTAATCCAAATAAAAATTCTTGGTGCCTTAGCCTCTTCGTGATACATTCCTTGTGCAAATCCAAAATGAGGATAATAAAATGCGCCTTTTACTGACGAATGATGACGGTATTCATGCCCCGGGTCTAAGGGCTCTGGTTATGGAACTGAAACCGGACTTTGAAATTCATGTGGTCGCGCCGGATGCGGAGATGAGCGCGGTCGGCCACGGGGTTTCTTTGGCCTACCCTTTAAGGGTGCAAGCGGTCCAGAAACAAGGAACATTGTTTGGTCACAGCATCAGCGGCACACCGGCCGACTGCGTCAAGATCGCGGTACAGGAACTGATGAAAGAACCACCCGATTTGATCCTGTCCGGCATTAATCCGGGGGCTAATGTGGGCGTGAATGTTCTTTATTCCGGCACAGTGTCGGCGGCCACCGAAGGAGCTTTTTTAGGGATCCCATCCATCGCCCTTTCCTTGAATGCCCGGCACAACCCCGATTTTACTTTTGCGGCCCGCTTCAGCCGGAAAATTATCAACTATATTAAAGCACAGGACTTGAGGACCGGGACGGCCCTGAATGTCAATGTCCCCGCCTTACCGCCCGAACAAATCCGCGGAGTGGTCATCACCAAACAAAGCTTGGGCCGCTTCCGGGATCGATATGAACGCCGGGTCGACCCGCGCGGCCATGCTTATTATTGGCTGGCTGGAGAGCAGCCGCATGAAGACCGTGCCCTTGATTCGGATGTCCGGGCATTGAACGAGCATAAAATATCCATCACGCCCATCAGTTTCGATCTGACTTGCCGGGAAGAATTCGAACGGTTGAAAAGAAGCGATTTGCCGGATTTATAAAAATATAAATTTAGGTGTTTGGCGTCTCTTTCGGGGATGGTTACTCCCCCTCGCCTTGAAGGCGAGGGGGAGTTGTCGAAAAGTAAAAAAATAATTATCCGATTACCATCGTACGGACTTATTCCGGCGACCTTGCCGGAATTCATGTTTTTTCGATCCTATCGAAAAAACATTTAGCCGGCTAAACGTTTATAGGTTTCGAACCGGTCTTTCATATCCTCTTCGGCTTTTTTGAAGAGTTTCTCGGCGTTTTCCGGAAAAGTACGCGTCAAGCTCGAATAACGCACTTCGCCCATAAGAAATTCTTTGAAATTGCCGGTCGGTTCCTTGGAATCGAGGATAAAAGGATTTTCACCCTTTTCCTTACGGCGCGGATCGAAACGGTAAAGCGTCCAGTAACCGGCTTCAACCGCCTTGGCTTCTTCTTCCTGACTTTTACCCATATCGATACCGTGGTTGATACAGGGCGCATAAGCGATAATCAATGAAGGTCCGTCATAGCTTTCCGCTTCGGTCAGGGCTTTCATAAACTGGTTCTTGTTGGCGCCCATGGCAACCGAGGCCACGTAAACATAACCATAAGTCATGGCCATGCGGCCCAGATCCTTTTTACGAGTAGGCTTGCCGCTGGCCGCGAACTTGGCCACCGCACCGGTCGGAGTCGATTTGGAGGATTGTCCGCCGGTGTTGGAATAGACTTCGGTGTCCATCACCAATACATTCACGTCACGACCCATGGCCAGCACATGGTCCAAGCCGCCGTAACCGATATCATAGGCCCAACCGTC
>RPPU01000742.1 GCA_003819975.1 Desulfobacteraceae bacterium | reverse complement strand
TCAACAAGGCGGATCGCATCGACCCGGCTTTATGGGCAGAGCAGGTCGCCCCGCACGATCTCGTGATCATAGACCGTCAGCCGACGCCGCCGACCACCCGGGGCAGTCTGCTTCTGATCAACGCGCTTTCTTCTTCTTTACCTTTAAAGTCCGAAGGGCCGGTCGATCACCCCCGTGTCCTGGATTGGGACCAACAGAGTCCGCTTTTGGCCCACCTGGAACTCGGCCGGCTCAACATAGCCCGAGCGACGCGGGTCCGGGCGGCTCCTTTTCTAAAACCGTTGCTGGAGGCGCCCCAGACCGGGTTGATCTACGCGCATAAACAGGAAGGCTTGCGCTGGATTTATATCGGGTTTGACTTGCAGCAGTCCGACCTGCCTTTAAGGGTGGCCTTTCCGGTGATGATGAGCAATATGCTGCAGTGGCTTTACCCCAATAAACTGCAATTTTCCACGGCTCAAACCAAAACCGGTAATGCTTTCCCCTTGTATTTCGGCGTCAAGACCGATCATCTCCTGGTTTTGGCGCCGGAAGGAAAATGGCAAACCTACCCGGTGCAGACCAACCCTTATCTTTTCACCGAGACCCGCCGGGTCGGCTTATACAAGGTCGCCGAAGGCGAGAAACGCCGATATTTTGCGGTGAATTTGGCGGATGAAGCCGAATCGGACATTCAAACACCGGACGTGAAATCGGAAGTCACGGATGCAGGCAAGCGTTCCGAGGAGCAAACCCCGATCCGGGCCGCGACCATGGAGCGACCTTTATGGCTTTTTTTTCTTTTACTGATCCCTTTGCTGGTCCTGGCCGACTGGTTTTTCTGGTTAAAAGAATATTGAGGTAACCCTAATGCCCATCCGTTTTCTGCATCCTCTGTTCCTGTTCGTTTGGCTGCTGATCCCTCTGGCCTGGATCATGCTGCAACGCTCGCCTTTCAGACAGCAGTCTCTCAAACGGCGCCTGCTCTTCGGAGGGTTACAAACCCTGCTGGTCTTGCTCCTGGGCCTGGCCCTGGCCGACCCCCGGGTGCAAAAGAGTTCCGACCGGGTCAATCTTTTCTTTTGCCTGGATGTTTCGGAGAGCATCGGCCGCCCGGCTGAGAAGCAAGCCAAGGAGTTTATGTCCAAAGCGGTTAAGGCCATGCAGGCGGAAGATCGGGCCGGACTGATTGTCTTTGGCAAAGAACCGTCGCTGGAAAGCCAATTGCAAAGGGATCTGGACTTGTCCGGGATCGATTCCGCGGTGAATAAAAATTTTACGAATATTTATGAAGCCCTGCAGTTGGCGATCGGCCAATTGCCCCGCAACGGGCAGGATCGGATCGTGCTGCTTTCGGACGGTAATGAAAACCTGAAAGCAGCGACGGACATGGCCTTATTGGCCAAGTCGCTCAATGTTCAGATCTTCACGGTCCCCCTGGCTTCCTGGTTCAACCGGAACGAGGTCTATGTGGAAACGCTGGAAGCTCCGGAGCAGGTCGCCTTGAGCACTCCTTTTGAGATCCGGGCCGTGATCGTCAGCACCCGCGATACCCATGGGGAACTGGTCTTGTTGCGCAATGATCGGGTGTTGGCGACCGAATCCGTGGAGCTGAAACCGGGCAAGAACGTGATCCGCATGAAAGATGCGCTTAAGGAGTCGGGTCTTTTTCGTTACCGGGTCGTGCTGCATTCCGCGGATGACACGCTGTTCCAAAATAATGAAGGTCTGGCTTTTGTGAACGCGGCCCGCAAAGGGAATATCCTCTACGTGTCTGAGAGCAAAACCGGCTACACTCCTCTGGCGCAAGCTTTGACGGTTCAAGGGTTGAACCTGATCCGTTTGGAAAAGGAAACCCTGCCGCGGTCGATCTATGAACTGGCCCAATTCGACGCCATTATCCTGGACAATGTAGACGGCCGGACGATCCCGTATCAGACCATGGAGAGCATTGAGAACTATGTCAAAGATTTGGGCGGCGGTCTGATCATGATCGGCGGGGATAAAAGTTTCGGGGCCGGTCACTATCTTAAAACTCCGGTGGAGAAAGCCTTGCCGGTTTATATGGATGTACCGACCGATTTGGAATTGTCCGGGATCTGCATTGTGCTGGTGATTGACAAGTCGTCGAGCATGACCGCCACCTTTAACGAAAAAAGCAAACTGGAGATGGCCAAGATTGCGGCTTTTGCGACCGTTGAGCTGTTGAACCCGGTGGACAGTGTGGGGATTGTGGCTTTTGATACGGCTTTTCGCTGGGTCGTCCCGATCAC
>RPPU01000741.1 GCA_003819975.1 Desulfobacteraceae bacterium | reverse complement strand
GCATGCCGGTCCATTCGTAATACCCAGTCTCTTGGAACAATTTCAACGAGGCCGGATTCTCCGGTTCGATCAGAACTGCGGTCACATCGATGCCTTGTTCATGCAGCAAATCTTCGGCGGCGGTAATTAAATTTTTTGCCAAACCCCGACGCCGCCAATCCGGATGAACCGCCAGCCGGTTAATCAAACCCTTGCGGCTGTCGTGCGTGACCAGCACGACGCCGATTAAATCGCCCTGCCGGGTCTCGATACCGATGACCTTCTGGATGCCGCTCTCAAGCTGCCGCTCAAAGGCCTCGCGCGAATCGCGCCCCTTGGGCCGGATGTGTAATCCCGCCGCCTGCCACAACGCCACAATTCGCGGGTAGTCATTGGCATTAAGCCGTCCAGGTGGTTTCAATTTCATACTTCAAGACCTCGAATTTTCTCTCACGCAAGCCGATTAAAAAGTTTATAAACACAGTCAGGGCCGTTCCGTAGTCACAAATTTTCCATAATGCAAGTTGAAATCCATTGATCCATTATCACTTGGGGGTGACGAAATCGGCCCGCCGGTTTTTCTGCCAACATTCCTCGGTGTCGGCGGTGCAGACCGGCTTTTCTTTGCCATTACTGATGAGGTAAATACGGGGCATCGGAATCCCCAGGTCGGTGAGGTATCTCTTGGCATTGGTCGCCCGGCGCTGACCCAGGGCTTGAGCGTCTTCTTCGCGTTCGTCGCAGTTGCCTTCGATCCGGATCTTCACCGAGGGATTGGCTTTGAGCCAATCGGCATTTTCCCGCATGGTATCTTTTGCGTCATTTCTGATGGTACCTTGGCCGAAATCGAAATAGATGGGTTTCAAACTCTGGTTGATCGGGAACGCTTCTGGCGGTTTCTTTTTCAGTTGCTGCGGACTCGGGACCAACGTCGGTTTTGGCGCCGATTCAACCCTTTTGGGATAGAACCAGAGGGCGATCAGGCCCGCTGCAAGGATCAGAGCGAAAAAGAGAACAATGTTTCTCTTAACCTTTCTCATGGCATTCCTCCTCGTTAGAGCATGTTCCCAGAACGTTGGCGCACAAAGCACTTAAGCCTTTCTATAACCATTTAAAATTAGCTCCATCCCGAATTCCCCATAAAAATACTATGCACCCAATTCCTGCAGGGCGTCTTCCAAAGGTACACCAAGATAGTTTTCCGCAGCTTCGACGGTTGAAAAAACCTTGATCATAATTTCCGTGTGGTCCGTGTGTACACAATTTTGTGTTGCTTAAAATTGTTCCGTGGTGAGATCCTTACCTTTTGTTTTATTCAGACCCCAAATTTTCCACGAATGTTTTCCAGCCTTGAGGAACCAGGGGCACATCCGCCACCACGCTCGGGTCGAGCGGCGAGCCCTCAACCCCGATCGTCACCCTGAAAATCTCCTGCATGACCCCGTCCGGGCCCTGGGCCTTGACAATATAACGCGCCTTGCGGAGCAAAAGGTTGCGGTCGCGCATGAACACGCCGATATCATTGAAGGCGGTCCGGGGATAGGCGGAAGCACTGGCTTCCACAAATACTTCATATCCCTCTTTATGCAGCTTGCGGATAATTTTTTCAATCCCGGCGTTTTGGTAGGCCAGATTGAATTTCGCGGGCGCGTGCATGATGCCGGCCGCCGCCTCATCGCCGAATCCGGGACCCCATAAATGGGCTTTATGATAAAGACCTTTGGGCAGATCGATATCGGCCGGATCGCTCAAGGCTTGCTCGAACCCCGCCCGGACCGGCATGCCTTTTTGAACTTTTCCCTCAATGGTGACCACAGCTCCTTGCGCGCCCTTCCCAAAAGCTTCCACCGGCTCGGTTCCGAATTTAATGCTTGCGATACCGCCGGTTCCCGCTGTTTTTCCCAACTCGCCCGGGTCTTGAAGCACATACGGCGCGGTTCCGGTGGGGGTTACCCGGCGGCCCTGGAACATCCGCAAATCGCTTAAAAATTCATCGAGCTTGGCGCCGCTTAAACGACCGGTATGGATACCCTCGTACATTTGACTGATGAGTTCATCGGAAAAACCTGGGACCTGTCCCAAAGCGCCGGTCAATTGGTCGGCTTGCTCCATGGACAAGTTTTTGACGATGTAGTTGAACTTTTCACTTTGACGGGCGGCCAACCCTGACCCCAGGGCGGTTGTCTTGGCCGTCGCGCTCCCCGCCTCCTCCCAGGCCTGCTTTAATTTCACGATCTCTTCCGGGGACAATTGCGCCAAACGGGCTTCGGCGCG
>RPPU01000740.1 GCA_003819975.1 Desulfobacteraceae bacterium | reverse complement strand
TCGACCGAGGAACTGGAAACAATCAATCTGCCGCCTTTTAAGGCCGCTATTGCAGCAGATGTTTCCGCTTTTATGACTTCGCACGCACTTTATCCCTTGTTGGACCCGGAGCACCCGGCTACTGTTTCCGAAAATATTTTGACGGTCTTATTGCGCCAACGCCTTTTTTTTAACGGTCTGATCATTACGGACGATCTCGAAATGGGAGCGATGGCCGCGCATGGGGATGTCGCCTCCGGCGCTTTGGCCGCTTTGAGAGCCGGATCCGATATCTTGCTGATCTGTAAAGACCCCCAAAACGTGATGGCCAGTTTTGATTTGATTCGCGACCGCATCTTGCGCTCGGAAATCCCTCTGATGCGATTGATTCAGGCCGCGGAAAGGATTCAGAACGCTAAAAGTCGTTTCCTGAAAAGAAGAACTAAGATTGCAATGACCCGGATTAAGCGCTATTTCAAATTATAAGCGATTACTAGATTGCTCAAAGTGGCCTGATGTGTTATGATTTATATAGCCTCTGATGGAATGCACGGCATTTTTTGAGAAAACGATCGAAAAATGCTTACGATAGGATTCACTTATTTTTGAGCCTTTTTTTTATATTGTCCGGCTTGATTTTTGAGATCGCTTGTAGTCAATGCTTGACATTTACATGCAAAGAGATAAATTATCCGAAAACAATATCATTTTCAATTTATATTGTAACGATCTGATTATACAGGATAAATTTATAAAATCATGAAATTCGGAACCAACCAGATTAATGCCATTGAAACGGTATTGCGCGAAAGTTTGATCGACATGGGCGTTCATAGTGTCTGTTTGATCGATATGTCCGGTAATATCATTCTGGACTTGGCCAATGGGGATGTCAGTCATAATGTTTATTCGCTTGCCGCGGTAGCCGCCAATAATTTTAATGCGGTCAGCGAAATGGCAAAGCTGCTCGGTCAGGACGAATTTTCCTTACTTTTTCACAAAGGCGAGAATGAAAGCATCCATTTTGACAAAGTGACCGATGATTTTTTACTGGTGACTCTTTTCGGTAAAGACATTCCGCTGGGATATCTGCGTTTAAAAGTAACCGAAGCGATCGGCAAACTTAAAAAATTTCTTCCGGAAAAAGTCTAAGAATAATTCTCAATTCCATACTGGAGCCGGAGCGTCGATGGTTATGACTTCATCGCGGGTGGGGTGTTTTATGATCAAAGATTTGGCCATAAGATGGATGGATCGGTCCGGCAAGGCGCAAGAAGCTCCATATTTCAAATCGCCCAGGATCGGATGACCGGCAGCGGCCAATTGGACCCGGATTTGGTGCTTACGACCGGTTAGCAGATTGATTTCCAATAGAGATCTATCTTTTTTAATGGTTAAAGTGCGATAAGTTAAAGATGCCGAGCGGGCGTCTTCATCCTTGTCATCCGCTATGACCGCTTTTTGATTCTCTTTTTTGACAAAAGATTGTAAAAGACCCTGCGGAGGCTCAAGGCGGCCGTAAACCTGGGCCCAATAGATCTTAGTAACCTGCCGGGAGCGCCATTGTTCGGAGAGGCGGGCCGCAGCCTTGGATGTTTTAGCAAAAAGGATGACGCCTGCAACGGGGCGATCAAGCCGGTGGACCAGACCGACAAATACATTTCCCGGTTTTTGAAATTTTTGTTTGATATATTGTCTGACCAAGTCCATTAAGGAGATATGACCGGAGCGGTCACCTTGAACCAGAAGGCCGGCCGGCTTATAGACCGCAATCAGGTGATTGTCCTCATAAAGGATTTTTAGATCTTGAACTGAGAAATCCTGATCATTCCATTGGGGTTTTTTCAACATGCAGCACTCTCAATCTGAAAAAAAAAGCAAGCGACACGATTCGCGACCTTTTACAAAAAGGGCGACTCAGCCCGCCAAGCTGCAACCCGGCCTGGCATCGCTGAAACAATGGTTTCAGAAGAGCAGATTATCTCTTTCCGAGCAACAATACAAGCACCTTTGGACTTTCCACCAGATGCTGCGCGCCAAGAACGCGGAATATGATCTGACCCGCATTTACCAGTTCGATAACATGGTGCAAAAACATTATATCGATTGTATTTTGATCCTGAATTACCTGAAAGGGAAGCTTCCTTCCCCTTTATTGGATATCGGCACCGGGGCCGGTTTTCCCGGTATCCCTTTAAAAATCGCCCTTCCGAAAATCGAGTTGATTTTGGCCGAAGGCCGGCACAAACGCGTGCAGTTTTTAACCGAGGTCGT
>RPPU01000739.1 GCA_003819975.1 Desulfobacteraceae bacterium | reverse complement strand
TCCGTCGATCTTGTAAAAGTGCTTGAAGCGGCGGCAAAAGAGACCGGAATCGAGCGCTTCGGTAAACGTTCGTTCCGGGTGCAGTTTCCGGAACAAGCCCTGCGAGGCGATATGGCTTTGTTTGCCGGGGATAGGGAAAGCAGAAGGGTTTATCTGCTCAGCGGCCGGCGGCCGGGTCCCAAGGAAGCTCCGGGACATATTGTTGCATTGGTGGCCACGGCGCAGAACGGCCGATTGATCCATTTGCGCAGAATCCACAGCCGGTGATGTTTTTTGGCCCGGAAAAACATAGACCAAAAAACATACAGGCGGGAAAAGCCCGCCGAGATTATCGAGAAGAGATTGCCAGTGTTGTTTGGAAGAAGAAAGGTCCATCGGTCCGGGTATTCTCAAAAATCGTGAAGTCATCTGGATTTTTGAAATATCCTGTTTTAACGGTGGGTTTCGAGATTATGAAACTGCAAGGTTTTGTCCGCAAAAAGACGATTCTCAAGGGGACCAAGAGCGAGCACGAGGGTCTTGTGCTCGTGTGTCCCGAAGGCGAGTTTGCGTTGCGACGCCAGGGCGGGAATCCTTTTCAGGATGAAGCCCTGGCCGGTTTGGAGGGCAAGCAAATCGAAGCCGAGGGCATAGTGCGAGGCAATCAATTCATCATGACGAGTCATAAAATACTTGATTAAGTCAGACTTAATGGTGTCTTCATTCAGGGATCAAGAGCAAACGGCGATTTCTTCTTGACTTATCCGGGTAAGCGCATTAAGACACAAAATATCTAATGACGGATATTGAGGTAATGAAGCCTCCGCTCCCCAAATGGGGGGTGGGGGCTTTTTTTTGCCCAAATCCGGATGAGCCGGAGGGGAGGCGGTTCAGGAGAAATAATGTTGCGGAAAAAAGAATCAAGAGGGGAGATGGGATTGGCAAGGGCGGGAGAAGATTTACCAAAGACTAAAAGATCCATTAAAAGGAGGAGGTTTTATGCGTAGAAACAGTATGTTTTTAAGAACGGTTGGCTCGATTTTATTAATTATGACCTGTGTTATGTTTTTCATTGCCGAGGTATCGGCCTATCAGGACGATCAGAATGTGACCTGGTTTAAATTATATTACACCAAAGCCACTGAAAAACAGGCCAAATCCATTATTAAAATATTGGACGGCCGCGCGCCGGAATTCAATTCGGAAGAGCGATATATCATCGTAAGCCTCACGCCGCAGGAAGCGAAAGCTTATGCGAAAAAGGGTTTTCGCCTGGAAAGGCTGGAGAGCTATGATTTATTTCATGCTTGGGATCCTTATTCCCGGGGCGAGCGAACCATTCCGGGTTTTTCTTGTTTCCGCCAAGTCGCCGAACTATTTCAGTCGGGTCAAAAAGTAGCTACGGACAATCCTAATCTGGCATCCTGGAACGATATCGGGGACAGTTACCTTAAGTCCATCGGCCAGGGGGGATTCGATATAAGAGTTTTGGTTTTAACCAATAAATCCATGACCATTAAAAAGCCGGCCCTATTGATCACCGGCAGTGTTCATGCACGTGAATATGTCACGGCGGAAACCGCCATGCGATTTGCCGAATATTTGGTTCAGAATTATGGAACCAATGCGGATGTAACCTGGCTTTTGGATTATAATGAAATACATATTATTCCGCTGGTCAACCCGGATGGCCGCACCATGGCGGACGGGACGAATGCCCAAATCTCGTGGCGCAAAAACAAGCATATGCACGATAATAACCCTTGCTCCAACACCGCGAGCAGTCATATCGGCGCAGACTTGAACCGTAATTTCCCCTATAAATGGAACACGGCCGGAACCAGCTCAAATGTTTGCGCTGAAACTTATCCCGGAAAATCAGCCGGTTCCGAACCTGAAACTCAGGCTGTACGGAAGTATTACATGAATCTTTTTAAAGACTACAATACCAGCCCCACCAGCCCGGCTTCATTGGACGCTATGGGAATATACATCGATTTGCACAGCTATAGCCAATTGGTGCTCTGGCCCTGGGGATATGCCTCCACTTTGGCGCCCAACAACACCCAACTTCAAACCTTGGGCCGCAAGTTCGCATTTTTTAACAATCATACTCCGCAGCAGGCAGTCGGGCTTTATCCGGCGGCAGGTACTACGGATGACGATTGTTACGCGGAAATGGGTGTCCCGGCTTACTGCTTTGAATTGGGCACGGCCTTTTTTCAGAATTGCAGTTCTTTTGAAAGCACCATTTATCCGAAAAATTTGGATGCGTTA
>RPPU01000738.1 GCA_003819975.1 Desulfobacteraceae bacterium | reverse complement strand
CTGGGTTTTCCCTATTCCGATAAGCCGACTCTTTTTCAAGCCAATGGATGCGAAAAATGCGATCAGACCGGTTACAAAGGCCGCACCGGCATCATGGAACTGCTGGAAGGAACCGACAAGATGAAAAACCTGATCCAGACTCGGGCGGTGATGGAGGCCATTCGCGAACAAGCGGTCCAGGACGGCATGACCACGCTCATGCAGGACGGAATCCGTAAAGTGACTTTGGGCGTGACCGACCTGAAACAAGTTCGTAAAGTTTGCATCAAATAGAAACGGATCCCGATTCATTTTTATAAAGCAACAGGGTCTGGAAGTTTAGCTCCCAGACCCTGTTGCTTTTTGTTGTTAAAATGCTCCCCGTTTTGGGCGGGTTTGATTATTTACGTTCCGTTATGTGCATGTTTACGGATTCAGCCCCAAAAAATCGTTTGGTGAAAGCCAGCACCGCTTTGCTCTCATAGGCTTTGCAGCTGAAAACGTCGATATAGACCGAATTGGTCAAATTGGCAAAATGCCCGGAGATCAGCGAGGTCTCGATCAATTGAATCATCGAAAAACCGGCCACGCGTTCATCTTCACCGAAATGGACCACCTGGCACTCCCCAAAACGTTTCATCTGGATCAATTCACACAACTCATAAACGTATTGTTTGATTTTCTCCGCATCTCTAATTGTTTTCGGATTACAGTCATAAAGGTCCAGACTGGTCAAAATCCCCCAAGGAGCGGCCTCTACATTCAGGACAGGTCTTGCAACCATCTCTCACTCCCTCCTTTCAAAGAAACAATAAGTGACAATGCGCGCAACCGAAAGGCTGGTGATTGCCATCTTATCATATTACGGGCCAGGGATTCCGGACCAAACAACTAAAAAAGGAATATGAAAGCTTGCCCGTAAATTTGACTGAGACTTAAATAAACTTTTTAAAAATTTTGTCAATATAAAATTGCATATCCGGGTCATTTTGGTCCAAAAAAGTGCTCCTGACTCGCGATTTGGGTTCTCAAACCTTCATTTGCAAAAAAAATTGTTTTGCGCTCGGCGCCTGCGTCAAAAAAATTTTCCGGTTTTTCCTTGAGCAGCGCCATGGCCTTGCCTCGAAATTTTAAATGTTCAAGCCGATTAAAAAACCTTCCCGGATCGCGGTGAGCGCATTGCGCGGCGACTGGGCATCGCCGATCACAAAAACCTCCGGCACCGTGTCTTGCAAGCTTTTCAACAGCTGATTTTCAGATCGCGCGCCCACTGCAAGCACAACCGAGTCGGCCGGCAAAATCCAGTCCGCGCCCGATTTTCGGACCTTGACTCCTTCCGAAGTCACTTCGAGCGCTTGGGTCTGGGTCATGATCCGGACACCCAGCCGACTCAGCTCGGCCATAATGGTCCATCGCGTGGAACCGCCGATATCTTCTCCCGCCTTGGCGCGCATCTCCACCACGGTGACCTCCTTATTGCCCTTATCCACCAGCTCCTGAATGGTCTCCCATGATTCCGCTCTAGTCCGAATCAAAAAATGCAACAATTCCGGCGTCAGAGTCCCTTGATGGGCCAAAAAAAGGGCCGTCTCCAATCCCACAGCATTGCCGCCGATAATCACGATTTGCTTGCCCACTTTGATTTTTTCCCGCAAAAGGTCCCAAGCCAGGATCACCTTGGCAGCATCGATCCCTTGCATGGGCGGAAAAAAAGGTTTGGCGCCGGTGGCCAGGATAACCGCATCCGGCTCCTGCTTGCGGATGAAATCCAGATCGACTCTTTGATTCAAAATGATTTTCACCGGCAAAACTTCCAGGTTATGGATTAAATCCCGGGCAGCCGTGACCAACTCTTCCCGACCCGGAATGTTTTGGTTCAGCAGCAATTGCCCGCCCAAAACCTGGGTCTGCTCCGCTAAAACCACCTGGTGCCCGCGTTCAGCCGCCGTGCAGGCGGCCTTTAGGCCGGCCGGACCCCCGCCGACAATTAAAATCCTTTTTCTCTTCCGCGCCGGAGCGCTGCAGAGTTCGTTTTCCAATCCGGCTGCGGGATTGACCAGACAAGTGACCGGCTCCCGGCGGAAAATATTATCAAAACAACCCTGGTTGCAGGCCACGCAATGATAGATCCGCTCGGGCTTATCCGCTGCGGCTTTGTAAGGCAGGTCCGGATCCGCCAGCAAGGCGCGGGCCATGGTCACGAGATCGGCTTCGCCGTCGCGGAGGATCTCTTCGGCCAGCGCCGGATCGTTGATCCGATTGCTGCTGAGCACCGGTACGCT